>JBBADV010000004.1:55000-222103 GCA_041656295.1 Kiritimatiellales bacterium
GGCGGCACACTTAACGCGTTAGCTCCGACACGGAAGGGGGTAAACCTCCCACATCAAGTGTGCACCGTTTACGGCTGGGACTACGAGCGTATCTAATGCTCTTCGCTCCCCCAGCTTTCGTCCATGAGCGTCAGTATCAGTCCAGAGAAGCGCTTTCGCCTCCGGTGTTCTTCATAATATCTACGCATTTCACCGCTACACTATGAATTCCCTTCTCCTCTCCTGTACTCTAGTCCTGTAGTTTCAAATGCAATTCCACGGTTAAGCCGTGGCATTTCACATCTGACACACAGGACCGCCTGCGGACCCTTTACGCCCAGTAAATCCGAACAACACTCGCCACCTCTGTATTACCGCGGCTGCTGGCACAGAGTTAGCCGTGACTTCCTCTTGAGGTACTATCAAGCAGAACGGGGTATTAACCCATCTGCACTTACTCCCTCATGACAGGAGTTTACAACCCGAAGGCCTTCGTCCTCCACGCGGCGTCGCATGTTCATACTTTCGTACATTGACAATGATTCTCGACTGCAGCCTCCCGTAGGAGTCTGGGCAGTGTCTCAGTCCCAGTGTGGCCGGTCACCCTCTCAGGTCGGCTACCCGTAAGCCTTGGTAAGCAGTTACCTTACCAACAAGCTGATAGGATATGGGCTTATCTTAAAGCGCCAGGTCCGAAGATCCCCGTCTTTATACAGGATACCATGCGGTATCCGAACACATCCGGTATTACCCACCCTTTCGAATGGCTATCCCGAACTTTAAGGTAAATTACCCATACATTACTCACCCGTTCGCCGCTCTCATAATCTGTCTCTTTTCCGAAGAATTGAATCAGATTAATCTCGCTCGACTTGCATGCCTAATCCACGCCGCCAGTGTTCGTTCTGAGCCAGGATCAAACTCTCCGATAATTATATACGGAAACATTTTGAAACGTTTGCTTAAAACAAATCGTACCATTTCTGAATCGAAATGATATTCGTGAGTCATTCAGTTTTCAAAGAGCAAAAAAAACACCAACGTTTTTTCACCTGCCTTAAACAGGCGTTCTTCCCGTTGGAGCAACGATCAAGGTATGATATTCATCATTACCGGGTCAACCGTTTTTTTTAACTTTTTTCGAAGAACATTTTCTGTCTGATTTTTTCATCCCGCTTGCGGTCTGTTCTGTTTCAAACAAGGCGAGCAATAATACGCTGATTAAAATCCGGTGCAACAGTTTTTTTAAAAAAAATTCTGCGGCAACCTGCGGGGGCAGATTGTAAAAGCAAGTGTCCGGTTAAAGCGTTTTGATTCATGCCGCTTCCTGCTGATTCATCCTAACTTTCTCCCTTTCAGAATAAACCGCCGGATGAGCCGGTCGTGTTCTCCTTTCCGCCGGGCTCCCACGCACTGTACGAATGGGCATAATACGGATGTGTTTGCTTCCCCGATCGCCCAAATCCGTGGAAGTGCCGGAGATCCTGAATGTAACGGAATGACGGCAGCATAATTTTTTGATTCAGTTGATGCACTTTTTAAGTTTATTTGCATTAAAGCTGGCCTGTGATTGGATTTCCGGTAATGTTTATTGACCAAATCATGAGTCCGTATCTGTCAAATAAAATGAATCTGCCGCAACGCCACTCGCTGGTAGAAAGTGCGGCACAGATTTTAACGGAACAACTGGATGCCGGACGGTGGAATAATTTTCTGCCAGGCGAACGAACACTGTGTGAAGAACTGCAAATCAGCCGTCCGACGCTCCGGCAGGCACTGCAGGTTCTAGAACGCAAGGGACGGCTAAAGAATGCTGCCGGCAAACGCCGGCAGATTGTTCAGCAGAAAAAACAGAAGAACCGCCCGGTACAAAATAATATTGTCAGTGTATTATCACCGCTGCCGTTAAAATCACTGCCGCCGTTTGTGCTGTTTTGGATTGATGAAGTTCGCGCGAATCTGAATAAACAGGGGTACCGGCTGCAGTTTCATAGCAGTCGTGCAGGCACGTCGAATAAACCGGAACGCGCGCTGGCACGGTTGATTCACAGCACACCGTCGACACTCTGGATTCTGCTGCTGGCCGCACCGCCGGTACAGCGCTGGTTTCAGGCGCAGCGCGTCCCTTGTCTGGTTGCCGGCTCCTGCCCGCCGGAAATTTCTCTGCCGTCGATTGATATTGATTATCACGCGGCATGCCGGCACGCCGTGGGAGTTTTCCGGCGTAAAGGACATTCGCGCCTGGCGCTGGTCATTCCAAATAAGGGTTTGTTCGGTGATACGGAGAGTGAAGCCGGATTCTGTGAAGGGCTCGGTCGTGATATTCTGCCGGTTGTCCTCCGGCACAATGGAAGCCGCGAAGATATTATTAAGCAGCTGGAAGGCTGCCTGCGCCGGCAGAATGCACCGACGGGCTTTCTGGTGGCACGCTCTGCGCACGTCCTGACGGTATTGACATACCTCACCCACTGCGGATTTAAACTGCCGGGAGAGATGGCGGTGATTTCAAGAGACGACGACGCTTTTCTCCAGTTTGTTTCACCGGTACCGGCACGGTATGTCAGTGATCCTGAAAAATATGCCCGGCAGTTTTCGCACATTATTTTACAGATGGTGCGCTCCGGACCGGTGCCGGTGCATCCGATCCGGTTGATGCCGACATTTCTGAACGGCGATACAGTTTAATCATTTCCGGAGGGCTGGTCGAAAACAGTTAACCCGCGAATATCTTTTACGCCCGCCGGCAGAATCAGGCTGAACAGATAGCCGAAGACGAAACACAATGCGATGCCGATAGCGCTGTAAAGGAACCAGTGCACCGGTGTGTACTGCCGGATCAGCCAAAGCAGTGTAACGGCAATAACGGTTCCGGCGGTTGTTCCTTTGCCGTTCGCCCGCCGCGTGAGCATTCCCAGACAGAACACACCGCCGAGCACACCCATGAACAGTCCGATCACAGTGATAAATGCGTCGAAAAGTGATGTAATGGCGGGATGCACAAACAGCAGACCGATCAACGTTCCGGCAAGACCGAGCACAAAGGTGAAAATCTGTCCGGCTCTTAAATAGTTGCGGTCGTTGCGACAAAGATTAAACGGCTGCAGGAAATCGGTGACGATGGTTGTCGCAGTTGAATTCATACTGGTGGAAATGGTGGATTGCGCAGCGGCAAAAACTCCGGCGACGATCAGTCCGGCGATGCCCGCCGGAACTTCGGTGGAAATAAACAGCGGGAAAATCTGATCGGTGTTGATGGTGGGATCGAGCAGCGCCGGGTTTTTTTTATAAAACGTATACAGTGCAGTTCCGATACCGAAAAACAGCAGGCTCGCCGGAACGGTTAATACCGCATTGGTCCAGATGGAACGCGCTGCTGTTTGTCTGTCCGGCGTCGACATATAGCGTTGAACCACCGCCTGATCACCAATGTATGAAGAAATGTTCTGTCCGATTCCGCCGATAACCACTACCCAGACGGCCATCGCGGTGTAACTCGTTATCGAAAAATCCAAATCTGCCAGCCGGAGTTTTCCGTCGGCGAGCGCAACGGTCAGTATTTCGCCGGCGCCGTCTTCAAGACGGAAACAAATTAAGATTAAACACAGCAGTGCACCGCCAAGCAGAACAAAGGTCTGAATTGTATCCGTCCAGACCACGGCTTCAAGTCCGCCGACGGTGCAGTAAAGCATGCTGAGCACACCCATAATTAAGACCGATTGTGCCGGCGTCAACGGCGTCAAAGTTGCCAGCGCTAAACCGGCGAGCGACATCACAATGCCCATGCGGAACACATGAAATACTGAAAACAGTCCGCTCGCCAGTAAACGTACCGGACGGTTGAATCGTTTTTCCAGATATTCATACGCACTGGTGGCATCAATTCGCCGGAAAAACGGCAGCGCCAGATACACCGCCACCGGAGCAACCAGGACGATCATAAAATTGCCAAGCAGCATCAGCCAGTCCTGCGCATACGCTTTCGCCGGAATTGCCATGAAGGTAATGGAACTCAGCATGGTCGCAAAAATTGAACAGCCGGCGACCCACCACGGAATCTGCTGTCCGCCGCGAAAATAATCGTTTGTGTTTTTATTCTTCCGCATGAAATAAAACCCGACGCCGGTAACACCGAGCAGATAAATAATCAGCACCGTGAAATTTATGGCGCCGAAACCGGCGCGCGGTTCCGCCTGCACCTGAATCCGCCAGACATCAGGCGTGCGGACGCGCGGGCGGCTTTCGCCGGAAATTAAAAATATATCCTCGCCGGATTTTACCGCCGGCGTGGTTACCTGATTGCATGGTGTTTCGCCGGCATGAATCCATGTATCTGTAATGGTATGATATGCCCATGTGCGTTTCGGAAACCCCGGATGCGAATTTTTCAGTTCTGCTTCGCGGCCGAACAATGAACCGTCTGCGCCGCTCAAAATAAAAATGTGCGACTGGCCGGATGCGGCGCCGGTGCCCGCCATGACTGGCGCCGGTACATCTGTACGCCGGCGCCACTCCTTTTTCGATGGACTGTATTCGTAAACATCGTTCAGTGCTTCAACGCCGGCACCGGAATTCCAGCGACCGCTGATCACATAAACACACATCTCAAATCCATTGTGCTGCGCCACCGTTAAATTAAATGCGCGCGCCGGGCCGGGCCACGCCGGAAGTTCCTGCCAGTTAAATGATTCATCGCCGGAATTTATTTTCGACAAATCCAGCGACCAGAAATTCTGCAACGCCGATTCTAACTTGGAACCGCTCTGTCCTCCGGCGAGATACACTGTATTGCCGATCACGGCCGCGGCGCCATACGCACAAGGCTGCGGAAGGTCCGGCAGTGGAATATTGATTATTTTTTCGCCGTCCCATTGCAGAATAAATGCCCGCGCCGAAATTGCTGTGCCGTCATCGCCGCCCAGACAAACCACACCAAACGATGTGCTTGCTGATGCGCCATAAGCGATTTCTGAATCCAAATGAAATCCGGTGCGCCATTCCGGCGTTCCTTTTGACAGTCCTGTTAAAACATAAATTTCAGCATGCCATTTTTTTGGAACTGCCCATAAATCCTCGCCGGCGGCCACTGGAAAATCTGCGCCGCCGGCAGCAATCAATACACCGTTATGCGCACCGGCGAATGCGCCCGCCACGCCGTTCTGATACGGCAGCGGCGGCAATGGCTCCCAGATCAATTCGCTGAAACCGCCGGCGCACAGCAATCCGCACAGTATCGGAATTACAAATTTCATTTTACACTTCATGATTATAGAATCCATTTTAGCGCGCCGGTGCCCTCAAGGGCTACATTTAACTTTTCAATCTGTTCCGGTGTCGGCGGGAAAAGCGGACGGCGCGCCGGACCGCAGTCCACTCCGGCGCGGGACATCAGCCATTTAAATGCCGCCGTCGGTGCGGCACCGGAATTTACCAGTGCGTCAATCATCGCCACGGCGACGGCCTGAAGTTTTTCGGCCTCGACTAAGTCGCCGCGCCGATATGCCGCGATCAGATCATAATAAAGCGGCGCCGCAAAATTATAGGTGCTGCCGACGGCGCCGTAACTGCCGAACCGCAGCGCCGATAATAATAACTCGTCACGTCCGAACAGCACATCATACCGTCCATTATCGAATTTCAGGCAGCGCTCAAAATCGTTAAGATCCTCAAAAGTATATTTAATTCCGGCAAGATTCGGAATGCGGGGTGCGGCGATTTCAAGGAAATCGCTTACGGCAATATTAAAACCGGTCATTGACGGTATGTGGTAATAGTAGAATGGAAGTTCCGGCGCCGCCGCCGCAATCTGTTCACACCAGTCCGCCAGACCGGCAACGCCGTCCGGTTTAAAGAAAAACGGCGCCATCGTTGCAATACTGCCGGCGCCGGTATCCGCTGCATGTTTTGCGAGAGCACAACTGTCAGCCAGTGAGACATGTCCGACATGTACAAAAATTTTTAAATCCACCGGTGCGCAGGCAACCCATTTTTCCGCGAGTTGCATCCGTTCTGCTAATGTCAACGACATCCCTTCGCCGGTTGTTCCGCAAATAAATGCGCCGACAACATGTTTGCGATGCAAATATTCTGCATACAAACCGACCGCCGCAAGATTCAGTTTGCCGTTTGCCAGCATCGGCGTAAACGGCGCCGCAACCAGTCCGGCTGTTTTAAGACAAAATTCCATTTTTCACATCCTTTCTTTTTCAATTTATAATTCAGAAAGGATGAATCTGTTATCTGCCGGACTCCAGTTACTTAAACCGGTTACTTTTATTGACCGGCTATTCAGATACAATAAACTCTGGAATAAGGTGTTGAACTGCCTTGTGTACAACCTTTATTTCACTTTCGCCGGCTCCACGGTACGGCCAACGAAGCCGGGGATGTATTGCACACCATCCGCCTGCTGCCGCCATCAATTTATCCACTGCCATATTTGAATATCCCCCGCGAAGATAAGGAACAATGTTGTCGTTCATAAAACACTGTATACGCGTTTCAAGCTCCCGTGCCGCCGGCATATCTTTTTTCATTTGATTATACCAGCGTTGTGCCGCCAGCGGGTGAATGCAGGCGATATTTGAATAAGCGCCATGTGCTCCGCTTGCGACTCCGGTGGCGAGATGATGACCGGGAATAAAAACGGATAAACCGGTGCAATTTTCCCGCATTTGTCGATACCATTCCTGATCGCCATCGCAAACTTTCACACCGGTTAATGCTGTAACGTTCTTCTTTAACTTCCCAATTTCCAGCGGAGTCAATACCCGTTTCGCATGCGGAGGGTTGTACAGCACCAATCCAACCGGATCGCAAACTTCACTGAGGCGAAGCAGGAAATCAATATCCTCTGCCAATGTCGGCACAAACCAGTCGGGAAGAATAACCTGTATTGCAGAGGGTTTCAATGCTGCTGCGCGGCGGGCCCTCTCAACGGCAAGAACAGGGCTCATGTGACTTGCACCGATTTGAAAAGGCATACCGGCTTTTTCACATCGTTCCGCTAATATTCCATTAATCCTATCAAATTCTGCTTCCGTTTGATTATAAAATTCACCGGCGCTGCCGTTTGAATAAATTCCGTCAACACCGAAAAAAATCAACCGATCAATTTCATCGGCCAGTGCATTATCATCAATGCTGTTGTCACGATTCAAGGGAAGCAGCAGCGTCGCCCAGTTTCCACGAATCTGATCGTGAAATAACGGTTTCATTTCCCGCCGTTATTTAAGAATCAGCAACCGGCTAACTGCCGAAAAAATGATTTTCTCATACGGCCCTTTTTCGCCCGCCTCAAAACAGCATCCGATCCCTCCATCGGGTAGAACCGCTAGACTGGAATAAGCTGAAGGACCGGAATGAAGCATCAGTCCATCATTCCAGGTCTGACCTTCATCTGCACTGGCTTTAATCGTCATCCGAATGCGTTTTGATTCTGCCGGATTTGAAAAAAGCAGGATATTTTCGGCAGAAAATTTATTCGGTGAATAGCGAATAAAGCCGGCCTGACAGCGCGGCTCGATCAGATTGGATTGATAATCCACATTCGTCCAGCGTTCTCCGCCATCCGGACTGCGGGCAATAATCCGTGTCCCGCGATAAAGATGATTTCTGGAGTTAAGCACTAGCGTGCCATCCAGCAACTCAACTGACTGGCTCTCATTTGCGCCCGGAACCACTGAATCACCAATTTGCCAGTTTTTCCCGCCATCATCACTGTAAATGACATGAGCGCCATAGATACTCGTCCCGTCATCCAGATTAAATGAATGGTTCGCCGGAATAATTAAACGCCCTTTTTTCATGCCGTATTTTAATTGAATTCCGGTGCCGGGACCGGTTGCATACCAGCGCCAGTTGTTCCGTTTGGCACTGGATGTAATTTCTACAGGTTTTGACCACGTTACGCCGTGGTCATCACTGGTTAAATAAAAAACCCGGCGCGTATCAGCACTCGTTCCAGCCATAATATCGCGTTCATGATCGCTGCCGAGGTTCCAGGTTGAAAATAAAAAAATCCGACCGGTATTTTCATCCATTACTGCGCAGGGATTCCCGCAGGTGTTGTCACCATCTGCCCAGATAACGGTTTGATCGCTCCAGTTTTTTCCGCCGTCCATGGAACGTTTTATGATTAAATCGATCTTCCCGGTATCGCCTTTGCCGTCCCGTCTTCCTTCGCAAAATGCAAGAACTGTTCCATCTGCTGCCGTAATCAGTGCAGGAATGCGATATGTGTTATATCCATCATTTCCAGAAACAAAAAGGTTAAGATAGGTAACTTCACCAAACACAACAGATGTATAGGTCAGCACCATCCAACTCAGCATCGTTTTCATAAGAGAGACTCCGGATAACACAACTGCCGGATTTTAAAATCCGGCAGTTTCATCTGTTAGATGGTCAGCTAGTCTCTCCGGAGCCGGCGTACTGCATATGCAACTAAAGCACCAAAACTTATGATACCAATTGTCGCCGGCTCAGGGATGACATGTCCCAGCCTAACGTTATCGATGCCTAGCCGAGGTGTAGAGGCTGTCATAGCAATATCATCCGCTGAAAACCCGACATAAACGGGTGTTCCGGCATAAGCAGCCGTAACTGTCCATGTCAGCTCGTAATCCGTGAAGGTCGTCGTTAATGCAATATCCGTTTGATCTAAAATCATCAGAGCATCTGTTAACCCGCTATCACTGTACAAACCAACGCTGAAATTTTGCAGATCAAATCGTGATATTGCTAATGCGACCGTCAAAATCAGCTGGTCTCCCTCCTTTAAAACAACGGCAGCTCCGGTTCCGCCGATCACCTGCTGATATAGATAATTGGGGGATGTGTCCGTACTACCAGTGTTTTTACGCCCGCAAAGAAACGCGTATTGATTCCCATCGATCGCTCCGGAAACACTGTGTTGATTATCATTAGTCGGAATAAGTCCCTTCGCCCCATTAGGGGCATCTGTGGCAAGTATCGACCATCCGTCCGGCAAACCAACCTTTGGCTCCATAACAGGATCACTTTCAAAACTGTGATTTGCCACCGCAATTGAATTTGTAAGCAAGTCAGCATTCCCCAGTAATGCAACTGAGCACACTGCCATTGCGAATTTTACTATTTTCTTCATTTGATTCCTCCTCCTTAATTAGGCTATTATTACTGTTCCTAAACAAGTACCACCCTTGTTTATCTTAATATATGACCGCAATCTTAGCCGCTCTTCCATGTATCACAATTATTATCTTCTGGTAAAAAAACATTACCACTTTTCCGACAGAAACCTGCTTTAATATTTAAAGAATTTCATTTATTTTTTATATTCCAACCGGACATTATCAATTCCAAGTCGCGGGGTACTCGCAGTTGTCCCGACATCATACGATGAGAATCCAATATAAACCGGTGTGCCTACATATTTAGCAGGGACCGTCCACTTGAGTGTATAATCTGTAAATTGCTTACTCAATGTGATGTCTTTGCTTTCCAGAATTGCCAATGCATCTGTCAGTGCAGGATCACTATACAGCCCAAAACTGAAGCGTTGCACACCAAACCGTGCATCTGCCAAAGCAACGGTTAATATTAGTTGGTCTCCTGTTTTCAGACGGATCGGTGAGCTTTTCTCTCCGATTATCTGTTGATACAGATAATTTGGAGATGTGTCTGTACTGTCGGAGTTTTTACGCCCGCAAAGAAATGCGTATTGATCTTTGTCGATCTTACCGTAGATTGAATGGCTTTGTGGATCACGTTTTGTAATGAGACCCCGTCCACCCTTAGCGGCATCTTTTCCAGAATATTGCCAATCCGCGGGCGTTATGAGCATTGGCTTTGTCATTTCATCTATTTCAAAACTATGATTTAATACCTTAACTGGGTCTGTATTGCCGGTCAGTGCAACCAAACACATTATCCATACTATGAATTTTGCAGTTTTTTGCATGATCACCCTCCTTTCGTTTTTTCTTCACATAGAACCCTTAAAAAACTGAGATATATCGACGCCGTCTAAAAGCCATTCTAAGTTAAATCTGACAAGTTGAATCGCAGATTCAACCCCTTCAGCCCCGCCTTCAAACAACATGTAAATTAAGCCATCAGTCTGTGTGCCCGGACGCCCGGAAGCCATGCAGGAATAAGCTCCCGGCCCATCATAAATCAGTTTTTTCACCGGCCAGCTTTTTGCCCCGTCGAAACTCACCCAGACGGTTATGTTTCGCCGATTCCGCATACCGCCGGTCATCTCCGCATCTAAATTACTGAACAGTATGATATCCTGCCCTTCAAAAGGTAAACGGATTAATCCCCCGTGGCACCCATATGAATCGCCAATTAATCCGTCGGGAAGATCTGCCTTGCCGGGGTTTATCCAGGTGCGCCCGGAATCGAAGCTCCAGGCTTCGCGGCGTTTACAATCCGTAGCAGTATGACAGCGCGAATTGTAATAAATTTCTCCAGTCGACAATTCAACCAGCGCACCCTCTCCTGTTCCAAGAATTGGAAACGGATCACTGGTCTGCCAATTTTTTCCGCCGTCATCGCTATACAAAGCGCAATTATAGTGATACGCGCGATATTTTTCGTCGTTTGAGTTTGATGGCGCCGCAATCCGGCTTGGCGATAGCAGCCGTCTAGGATACGCACCGAATTGAATTGTGATGCCGGATTCTGCAGCAACCGAATTTTGCGGAATACCGTCCGGTGTACCATGTCCAAAGAAGTTTGGTTCGATATGCATAGTCTCTTGTCTCCAGCTATTCCCATGATCTGTACTGCGCCAAAGGAGACCCTTAGCTGGATTTATATAAAGAATATCGCCGGAATTTGTATCCACGATCACATTTCCCTTGGCCCTCTTATCGATTATTTCCAAATCTGTCCAGGTCGCGCCGCCATCTTGGCTGCGACGGAACCCCACATCTGGAGTATGAAATGCGAGCACTGTTCCGTCTAGCGCAACGACAATATTACGTCCGCCACGACCAATAAATAGCTCTTGCATTTCAAAAAAAGGAATTCTCGGTTGTGTCGACGCCATTTTTATGCCTTCCGATTTACTCAACCGGATATTGTCAACACCCAATCTTGGTGTAGAAACATCAGAACCGTAGTCTTCCACTTGAAATCCAATGTAAAATTTATTCGCGACTTCATTCTTGCCAACAACCCATTCCACAGAAAAATCTCTGAAATTATTCGATAGTGCTACCTCTGTGCCGGTCTTTAGAGCCAGTGGATTTTTCATCGTTTCATCCGCAAACAAACCAAAATTAAAATTTTCCGGGTCTCCAGCATAGGCGCTTAAAGCAACTGTTAAAACCAGTTTATCTCCCACTTTTACTTGATGATCAATACGCTGGTATAACCGGTTCGGCACTCCGAAATCGGTTTTATTTTTTTTCCTGGCAGCAATAAATAAGTACTGTCGTCCGTGTTGTCCGCCTTGGATAACGCCGCAAGCAGAATTTGGGGATCCGGCAGCAATCCAAGTCCACGATTCCCCCGGATTGCCGAGAACGGTTTTAGAATTCTCCGGTTTTTCAAAGCTGTGATTTTCTACAGGAATCGAGATTGCTCCTGAAATAGAAAATGCTTGAGGTATACCTGCGGAAGCAGACAACAATAAAATCATTTGTATAATTTTTTTCATAGTCATCTTGTTTCTAATTTATCCAACCTAATGCGGTTGTGACACAAATCATCAGTGTATTAAATACAGCGAAATTCCATTGCTTTTCCCCAGTGTCAATCGGACGTTATCGATGCCTAGCCGAGGAGTAGAGGCTGTCGTAGCAATATCATCCGCTGAAAACCCGACATAAACGGGTGTTCCGGCATAAGCAGCCGTAACTGTCCATGTCAGCTCGTAATCCGTGAAGGTCGTCGTTAATGCAATATCCGTTTGATCTAAAACCATCAGAGCATCTGTTAACCCGCTATCACTGTACAAACCAACGCTGAAATTTTGCAGATCATAACGAGATACTGCCAACGCAACTGTCAAAATCAACTGATCCCCCTTCTTTAAAACAACGGCCGCTCCGGTTCCGCCGATCACCTGCTGATATAGATAATTGGGAGATGTGTCTGTACTGCCAGAGTTTTTACGCCCGCAAAGAAACACGTATTGATTCCCATCGATCGCTCCGGAAACACTGTGTTGATTATCATTAGTCGGAATAAGTCCCTTCGCCCCATTAGGGGCATCTGTGGCAAGTATCGACCATCCGTCCGGCAATGTAACCGTTGCCGCGACAACAGGATCACTTTCAAAACTATGATTGATAATCGGAATAGGATCAGAAAATATCAAAACAGGCAGCATTAAAATCACTCGTCCATATTTTACTATAAAATTCATTAGCTCTCCTGTGTATTATTGCAAATTGGTGCGCATACTGTCCCTCTTTTTTACCAACAGCACAACATCAACGAACTGGTGAACATTACTTACCGATCAAGGTTATTATTTTAGCGTGTACCGTCACAACGGCAGCAGACTCGATGACAGATTTTACAGGCGTCTTTCAGCAAAATTATTCCGTTCTGCAGCCATTCCATATTAAATCGCACAAATTGCAACTCATCCCAATAATGGGTACTGCCTTGCGGTCCTCTTTCGTAAACTAGCCCAATTGTTCCATCAGGAAGTACCGTCATATCGGAATAAGAAGAGGGGTGTTCCCAGATTGTGTGTCCACCGATCCAGTTGTTTCCGCCGTCCTGACTGAACCGCACTGTCATATTATACCGTCCGTAAGGATGCTTCTCCTCGCGATAGCGGCTGGCTGGATTTGAAAAAAGCAGCAATTTGTTGTCATAATTGATAATACTTGCATGACATTGTACTGTCGGAATTTTTTCCCCGGCGAGGGTGTAGGACTCCCAAGCTTCTCCGCCATCGCGACTCTGCGCAAACCGGCGGCTTAAGCGATTCGGGCGCCGGCTGTTGTCTGGATCTCGCATGCTAATGAAAAGACGTCCGTCGGGAAGTTCAACCAACTGGCACTCATTCCCCTCACCAACCGTTCCGCCCAGTTTCCAGGTTGCGCCATGATCGTCGCTGAAAAAGACATGTGACCGGTGCCCGCCATTCTCCATATGACGTGCGGGAATAATGAGGCGCCCTTTATGCGGAAACTGTTTTTTCTGGATTCCGGCGGCGCCGGGACCAACCCCGTAACGTTGAAACCAGTTCCGTTCCCAAGTTTGAATTTTATCTCGAGTTGAAGTGCCCGGTGGCACAAAAACAATTTGATTCTTGCCGGCGTTATAGTCATCCCATTCCGGTGCAACAACTGATGAATGAATTTCATAAGGTTTGCACCATGTATACATATTATCATCACTATGCATTGTGTAATAGCGTTTTTTATCCCGTAAGAAAAATATCCAAATCCTTCCTTTTTCTAGATCAATAACAGGAGTTATGTCCGCACAGGTTTCGTATCCCGGATCGTATACAATTATTTCTTTACTCCATGTTTTTCCCAAATCCGAGCTGCGTTTCATTACAATATCAGTATCACCGATATCAAGAATCCCATGATTCCGTTTTTCTGCAAAAACAAGTAAATCGCCATTCGGGGCGGTTATAATCGACGGAATCCGGTAATTGGGATGGTTGTTGGGATACATTCCCCATAGTGTCGTTGTCTCAAACAACGGTTCGGCGGAGACACAAAAAACCGACAATATTAGTAACCAGAAAAAATTTTGCATTGATTTAACTCCTGCTAGTTTTATTTTTATCCCCATAACGTTCCAAACTCTAAACCTGAAATTTACAGTTAAGAAAACCGGATGAAAAAAATTCATCAATGCCAAATATCTGGTGAAAACATATTACCGCTAATTTTAAATGATGAGAGTTTTTTCATTAATTTATTGTTGATGGAATACACGGTACATTCTGAAATTTTATCCTTTAATGTAATCCGCACTGTACAAAATTTGCCATATGATAGAGTTGGTCATCTCATGAGAACTGTAGCATGGTATAAATCCTGAACGTGCGTTGAGTTTTGCGGTCAAAAAATCCAATTGAAATCTACAGGTATTTTGGGATAATCGCCGGAATTTTAAGGAATTAAATTATGGATAATTTCACACCAAGAGCACAGCGTGTGCTGCATCTGGCGCGCAAAGAGGCGGAACGGTTTAATCATAATTATGTCGGGACGGAACACATCCTGCTGGGACTGGTCGCACTCGGTGACGGCGTGGCGGTGAGCGTACTGCAGTCGCTCGGCGTCGATTTACAGTCACTGCGCATCGAGGTGGAAAAGGCCGTCGGCACCGGGTCGGACACAAAAATGACCGGCAATATTCCATTCACGCCGCGCGCGAAAAAAGTGCTGGCGCTGGCAACGAGTGAAGGGCGTTCGCTGAATCACAGTTATGTCGGCACTGAACATATCCTGCTCGGGCTGCTGCGCGAAGGTGAAGGTATTGCCGCGCGCGTACTTGAAAATATGGGGGTTGATCTCGACGAGGCGCGTGAAGAGGTGATGGCGATGCTCGATCCGGATTATGACGGCTCCATGGGTGCCGGCGAAGAGAGTGCCGCCGGATTCAATCCCGCCGGCGCCGCACCGCAGAAATCGGGCGATAAACAGGCGGTAAAAACGCCGGCGCTGAATGCGTTCGGCCGCGACTTGACGGCGATGGCAAAAAAGGGCGAGCTCGATCCGGTGATCGGCCGCGCAAATGAAATTGAACGCGTCATCCAGATTCTCTGCCGGCGCACCAAGAATAATCCGGTGCTGCTCGGCGAAGCAGGCGTCGGGAAAACAGCGATTGCCGAAGGACTCGCTCAGGCGATTGCCAACGGCACGGTGCCGCAGCTTCTCGCCGATAAAAAAGTGGTGACGCTCGACCTTGCGCTGATGGTTGCCGGCACAAAATATCGCGGGCAGTTTGAGGAACGCATCAAAGCGGTGATGGACGAAATCCGCAAAGCCAAAAATATTCTGCTGTTCCTCGACGAACTGCACACCATCGTCGGCGCCGGTTCGGCGGAAGGTACGATGGATGCAGCGAATATTATTAAACCGGCGCTGTCGCGCGGCGAAATGCAGTGCATCGGCGCAACCACGCTGAACGAATACCGCAAGTCGATCGAAAAAGATGCGGCGCTCGAACGCCGGTTTCAAACGGTGATTGTGAATGAACCGACGATTGAAGAAACAGTGCAGATTTTAACCGGTATCCGTCCGAAATATGAAGATCACCACTTTTGTAAAATCACCGACGCAGCGCTGGAAGCGGCGGCGAAACTTTCGGCGCGTTATCTGCCGGACCGGTTTCTGCCGGATAAGGCGATCGATCTGATGGATGAAGCCGGCGCGCGCAGTCACATTGCACACATGGTGAAGCCGCCGGAATTTCAGGAGATCCGCCAGCGGATTCTCGACGCGCAGCAGAAAAAGGATATTGCGATCCGCGACCAGAAATTTGAAGAGGCCGCCGCACAGCGCGACGCCGAACGCAAGGCAAAAGAAGAGCTCGATACCGCGCTGAAAGAGTGGGAGTCCGAACGCAAAGAGAATCTCTCCATAGTGGATGAAGAGGAGATCCGCGTGATCGTTTCCAAATGGACCGGCGTGCCGGTGGATAAAATGGGCGAGCAGGCGCTGGCTAAGCTGCTCCAGATGGAAGAGGAGATCGAGAAGACCGTGATCGGACAGAATGAAGCGGTATCCGCCATTTCGCGCGCCCTGCGCCGTTCGCGCGCCGAACTGAAAGATCCGCGCCGGCCGATCGGCTCCTTTGCATTTCTCGGCCCGACCGGCGTCGGCAAAACCATGCTGGCGAAGGAACTGGCGCGGTATATGTTTGATGATCAGGATTCGCTGATTCAGATTGATATGTCTGAATATATGGAAAAATTTTCGGCGTCGCGGCTTGTCGGTTCTCCGCCGGGCTATGTCGGCCACGAAGAGGGCGGGCAGCTCACCGAACGCGTGCGCCGGCGTCCGTATTCCGTGGTGCTGTTCGATGAAGTTGAAAAGGCGCATCCGGATGTGATGCACATGCTGCTGCAAATTCTTGAAGAAGGGCGTTTAACCGACAGCCTCGGACGCAGCGTTGATTTTCGTAATACGATTATTATCATGACCTCGAATGTCGGTGCGACGCACTCGGCAAAGTCCGGACTGGGCTTTGCGCCGGTCAGCGAGGAAAACGATTACGAAAAACTGCGTAATGCCATGCTCGCCGCCAGCAAAGAAATCTTTAAGCCGGAGCTCATCAACCGCCTGACTGACATTATTGTATTCCGGCAGCTGACGAGAAAAGATATCGAAGCCATCCTTGACCTCGAAATTGCGCAGGTTCAGGAACGCATTGATGCCCGCGGAATTAAATTAAATCTCACCGCTGCCGCGAAACAGTATCTGATTCACAAAGGATTTGATAAGGCTTACGGTGCACGGCAGTTGCGCCGGTCGGTCGAACGCAACCTTGAAGATCCGCTGGCGGAAGCCATTCTGCGCAGTGAAATCGCAAGCGATAAAACTGTTACAGTGGATGCCGCAGAGGATAAATTAACATTCACGCCGGCAGACTAGTTTTACAGAAGACAACGAAGGCAGACAACGCTTTGTTTTCTTCCGTTAAAATCTCATGAAACCGCCCATTACAGAACCGGATGTCTGGAGATATATTCTGCCGGACGGCTGGGAAATTCTCGCCGGAAAGACGGACGCCGACAACGATCGGCTCAGTTTAAGAGCTGCGCGTCCGAATGATTACTGGTTTCATGTCCGCGGACTGCCCGGCAGTCATGTGATTTTGTGCAGCGCGACCGGTGAAGCGCCGGGGAATCATCTGATAAAAACCGCCGCTGCTGTGGCTGCGTGGCATAGTAATGCACGGACTGCCGGAACGGTCTCAGTATCCTGCACACAGGTCAAAAATGTCTCCAAGCCGCGCGGCACAAAGCCAGGAACCGTTACCATCAAAAAAGAAAAAACGATCAGGATAAAACCGGCGCTGCCATCGGTAGCCCGGGACACCCCGGCTTAGGGCTTTTATTCATTATCAAGAAAGCACGCTCATCCAAAAACTGGTGGAGGCGGCGGGATTTGAACCCGCGTCCGAATAAGAGTCACAGCAGCGTCTACGTGTGTAGTCAACCTTTAAAGGATTCGCCCCCGCAGCTGCCGGTTAACATGGCCACCTTGGTCGCTAGGGTCCTGTTATTTCTTGCGCCGCCGCCCGGACTCCCGGCTTTGGCGCCAGCCTGCTGTCGTCGTTTCTGTCCCCTAACAGGCATCAGGGCAGAAACGTCGCGCCGTCAATTAGGCAGCGAGTGCGTACTCTTCAGTAGCATTTATTGTTCGGGCTCCTTTTTACGAGGCCAGGAGACCAACCTCGACACGCGGCGGAAGCTTCAACTTACCCGTCGAAACCAGTCGCCCCCTCTTCTATAAAACGCAGCAAATCTCTCATAAAGAACAGAATAATGGAAGAGAGGAATGATGGAATGTTGAAAATGGATTAATCCGGGTAGATTGTAAACGCCAGTGTCCGGTTGGATGCGGAAAAATTCCATAACGGAATGAACCTTTCTTCATTCGGCAAAACAAAGGAAAGGGACATCGGCTAAAATCCCCATATAATCAGACTGTACGAATCATACATCCATATCGGCTCAAAGCAGATGAACAAAAAAACAGAAAAAATAAAATTCCGCTTGCAGTCGGGCAAGTAACGCTGTCAAGTATAAATCTTTTAACAGGGGAACTAGAGCTTATGAAAAACAGTAAAAAAAACGGGCGGGTCTGGCTGGTGGCCGGGGTAGTGGTAACTGGTTTAGTGTTGCAGGCAAATGCCACCAACGGTGATATTCTGGAGGGTATTGGAGCGGTATCCGGCGGCATGGGGGGTACGGGCGTGGCCGCACCGCAGGACGGTATCTCAGCCATAGTAAACAATCCGGCGGGGTTATCTTTTTTGCCGGGCTCGGAGTTGCATGAAGTTAATATTGGAATTACTTTCTTTCGGCCACATGTGCGCGCCAGATTGCGCACTCCAGCCGGAACATACTCCGGCGGCAGTGATGATCCAACTTCGTATATTCCCTACATGAGCTATACCCAGCCGCTGAATGAACGGTGGGCGGCAGGATTTGCCGCTTATGGCATCTCAGGCATGGGAGTGGATTATAAGAAACGCCCATGGGATCTGGATGGCGACCCCTCCAATGGTTATGAAGGCGCGGTTTATACCAAGTTCGCCAGCATGAAGTTTGCCCCGGCACTCTCATACAAGATCACAGATTCGCTTTCTATCGGCATCTCACCGCATTTTAATTACAGTACTCTGAGTATCGGGCAGGGTGAGGTGGATGATGTGAGCTTCGGCGGTTCGATCGGCTTGTTGCAGCGCATTGGAGATTGGAACCTGGGGCTCTCATATACCTCGCCGCAGAAGGCCAGATTCAAAGGGGTGTATAATTTCGATGAGTTTCTGGGCGATACCCGCAAAGACACGCTGGTTTTGGAGCAGCCCGCTGTTTACGGCGCCGGTGCAGCCTGGGAGCCGAATGATCAATGGCTGATTGCCTTTGACATCAAGCGGTTGATGTGGGGTGAAGCGGATGGATATGGCGATTTTGACTGGGAAAATCAGTGGGTTTATGCTGTTGGAGCTCGCTATCGGCTGACCTCTTCATGGGATTTACGCGCCGGCTTCAACTACTCCCGCAATCCAGTCAAGGAGCATCGAGGCTGGGATCCAATGGGAATGACCAGCGTGCAGGGTAAATATGTTCCTACGATGGGGTATGAACTGCTGCGCACTGTGGCTTTTCCAGCGATTGTCGAGACCCACATCACCCTGGGCGCCGGATATCACATCAATGAAAATCTGCTGCTGAATGTGGCGTATATGCATGCTTTCGAGAAGCACAGCAGCAGCAGCGGCAGCACCCCTGGCGGCGATTATAACTTTAAGTCATCTCTGTACGAAGATTCGCTTACCATCGGCCTGACATGGCTCTTCTGAAAGGGCCTGCAGGTCTTGATATTCTTGTGATGATACAGGAGAGTTTGACTTCTGCATTGTTGTGCCAGTCAGCCGTGACAGGTGGTTATTGAAGAACAACGGGATGCACTGATTGCACAGATAAGGATAGATAGGGTGCCGACGCCTGAGATCCTGAAAAATGCCGGATATCAGGCTGTCAATTTCTTCAATATCTCCGTTGTCAGCTTTTCATTCGTTTTGCAGGGATAGCTGCTGATTTGGACGGTGAACCGGGACCTGGTTTTATCATTCGTTTATTTAAATTTTCTGTTTATTCGGTTTTTGAGTTTTAAAAAAGGTGCAATTTGGATACAAATTTAAAAATAAAAAATAACTTCTTCTATAAATATGTTAATATAAAAGAGGTTAATTATTTTGCCCAGGTGGTGGAATCGGTAGACACAAGGGACTTAAAATCTTTATTCGTAAATTTTCCACCATCATCGACTTTCCCCTGAAAACATTAAATTTAATCAATATTTACAGATGTTTTATGAAATTATGCTGTTCCAATTTGTGGGGAAAAGTTTTTTCAAATTCCATCTGTAAAATCAGAGTTAATACATCAATAGTACAACAATGAATTTCCTCAGGAATTGGATGATACAAAAAAAGCGCCGCACGGAGCGGCGCATTAACCCTGTTAATTTTGTTGAATCAGAACGTGTACCGGATCCCCAGTTCGATTCGATGCCCGGTGATTTCGGCATCCACTCCGCCAAAATCCGGATCGGATGTCATCATGAAACGATATCCCGCATCCAAACTTACATGGTCTGTAACTTTGAAATCCAGTCCGGCACCGAGTTGAAATGCCGCAACGGTATCGGTTTCGCTACCAACGTCATTAAGTTTCATTTTGGCTCTGACTACACCGACACCGCCCATCAAGTACGGCGTGACAATGGTTTTATTTTCGAAGTCATAGAATCCGTTCAGCATCAACGCCATGACAGTAAGTTTTCCATCGCCGGTGTAAACCCACCCGGGGGTCAGATTAATGTTGTCCAGATCGTTTCTCTGATACAGAAATTCCAATTCTGCACGGATCGGCAGATTGGCAAATTTTACGCCACCGGCAAATCCGACTGAATAGCCTGTATCAAATTCCATTTCTTTCATTTGAACACCCGGCTGGATTGCTGTATCACCGCCAAGATCAGCATCCTGCAATAATGCTACACCGGCGCTAACACGAACATACGGACGGACTCCATCCGCAAAACTGAATCCGGTAATCCCAGCCAATACAACGAACAATATTTTTTTCATAACCTCTCCTTTTATTAACATTCATTAAACACAACTTTGGCCATCAGAAATCGAGGCAATCATTTATCCATAATGCATGGCATCCTCCTTTCTGTTCGACGATCAGCCGAAGCTGAAGACCCGTGTGACGGGTAGGTTTAATAATGTGGTGATATTTACAGGGCATTGATTAATTCCTGCCGCTTAGCGTTGTACTCATCTTCAGTCAGCAATCTCTGATTTTTTAATTCGGTGAGCTTTTGCAGCTTTGCATCCACTGGCTCGCCGGTCTTTTTGGAAACAGGCTTTGATTTGGTATAGTTGCGTAATTCATTAGCAACTTCCTGTGCAATGTAATCCGTCAACACCGGCCCCGCATTTTTCTCAAGTAACGAGGTCACATCCTCATCATAACCGATATGGAAGATTCCTCCGACAAATGAGGGGATTGTCCAAAACAGCCACCACCCGCTTTCTGCCAGCCAGGTGCGTTTCATGTCGGCGTGCCGGACATCCAGATCAATCGGAATATTAACGGATTTGATGAACTGGCCGGTTTGGGCATCGGTTAGATCAACTTTCACATCATGAACGACATTGTATTTGTAACCGTGCCATGCCGGGGTGAAAATTAAAAATCCAGGCCAGTCGATCAGAAAATTCCAGCCGGAACCTTTATACTGCGAACGGGAATCAAATGATGCAATCACATCTACATTGCTGTTGTCGGGATAGATTGCCGTAGTTGCCTGTACATTGTAACGTCCGATATCAACCGCGAAATCACGCGCCATTCGTTTCGCATCCATTTGGTGATTCTTTTCCCGAATACCGAGGCGAATCGGCTGTTCCAGTGGCGCGCCCATCGAATGCTGGCGGTACATATCCAGATTTTTTACGGCTAGCGGATGAGTACAAGCGGTTAAAATGAATGCAACGGCTGTAAAGGCGACACTGTTTTTGATAATTTTTTTGTTCATAATATTCTCCGGTTAATGGTTTGGGTTATTGTTGCGCTGGCCAAAGCTGAATAAATTGTTCTGCGCTTTCTTTCGCCAGACGCAGAATTTCGTCTTTGTGCTTGGGGTCGGCGGTGGAATACGTCATCCCTGGCATTTTGTATCCATCAGACCGGGTTTTGATTTGGCAGATCAGCTTGCCATCCGGTGAAACAACTTTCCAGACGGTGTACAGACACAGCGTTTGATCAAAACCATTTTTTGGCATGAAATAGAATTTCGGTTCAAGAAAAGCACCAACACCAAATTTTGCATGAAACGACGGATATTGGTCATCATCCGGTTTTATAATATTTTCCGGCAATCCGATCTCTGAACGAAGGACGTAAGTAAATGCTGGTGAGTTTGTAAAAACAGATTCAATTACCTGCACACACTCATTGTTTAACTGCTGTTCCACATCCCTTTTTCTCGTGGATTCAGTAACAATAATATGGGCTATTGCTCCGCCAAAAATTGTAGCGCTTGACACGGTTGCGTGCGAATGACTGCATCCCGATATCGTAATCCGATTATTTTCACCGAACGTTTGTAGGCGTCCCGAATGAACTTTGCTTGTTTTTGGCGATGTACAGCCACTTAAAAATGCCGTAGCGACTGAAACGGCGATTGAGAGGGGTAACAACCCCTTATTCCTTTTCCTCTGCATGTTCCTCTCCTGTGTTGTGGTTTCACAAACCGGAAGAGGCACTTCTTAAAGAAAGAGGCGACACCCCCGGTCATGCTCTCTCGAGGCCCGCCAGAGCCCACATGCGACCACAACACAGGGGCGCGCCCTGAGGGCGCATCCTCTGCATCTAGCCTGGTCGCATGTATGAAACTGGCGGTTTCGAGAGAACGACTAAAACATATGATGCTAAATTATTTTTCTAATTATATTTAAATTTCCTAATCGAATAAAATTACTGATTAAAAATACAAAGCTCAACTTCCTTTTGTCAATCGTGGTAGAAAACTAACATGACAAAATAAATTGCTGTTTAGCTCTGTTAAATTAACAAAATGTCCGATTTTAAGAAAACGAATAAATATGCTTTTCGGATACACGACATTCATTTTTTCGTATTTATAAACGGGCCAGATCTAACTCCACTGACTGTCCGTTGGTATACCTCATTATAGATACTGCACGCATGTTTCGGAAAATTTTCAGGGGAATACTGTTTAATCGCTTCGAATAGGGTCTCTTTTAAAAAAGGGATATGAATGGCCCTTATTGTTTTATTTTTGATTCGTTCCGCTAAAGCGTTTGGCCAGTAGGAAGATAAAGAAAGCGGAGCCGCAACAACCTTGTAATCGACATAAGCAATAATTAACGGAAGTTTATATTTATCTGCCGCCTGTTCGATTTCATACGAAAGCATACTTCCATATTTTCGTGTATCGCCACTTAAAATGATTATTACGTTTTTTGAATTTGCAAGACGTTCACGAATTCGTGCTTCCAACGTTATTCTACTACTCGTATCTAGAACAGCATAAGTTTTGTCATGGCTATCAACATAATCGAATTTTATTGTTTTGTGGGCATCCCACGCCTGAATAGTCGCATAGTATTTAAAATCTGATTGAGAAGGATCGATTTGCCCCAAGCCGTCAAACGCAATATATGTCCCACTTCGATATGCCATAATTTAACTCCAATTTCTTTTTACTGCACAAAGATCTATTTCAAGAAATTTTTTCCGAGGAAGAATAATTTTTATTTCTTCAGTTATCCGCCCCAATTTCATTTCTTCAAAAATGGCTGTTAGTATCAGGTCAACCAAAACATTACATTTGATATCAACACGCGATAATCCATTTCCGAAAAGCGGAATATTTAATACCTCGTTAGAACAAACAGACCGTGCATGACATAAAAGACCTCGGATGGCGCGAATTAAATCTGATGCAGTTGTTTTTGCTTCCAATGTTGAGTTGTCAGTTTGACCAAGTACTACACAAAAGAATTTTTCTTGTCCTAGTGTCACGAAAACAGTTGTTCCGACTTCGTATTGATCTTGCTTTCCTTCTTTCAAGGGGGATGTAGAAAGTTTTGTTTTACTTGCCAGTTGAGTATCTACTTGTTGATTCCAATCGGCCACATTCTTTTTCCAATATTTGGTGAGCATGATGCCGTGAAGACTTTTAGAAGAAACAAGCCGTTCATCAACGGTTGAATCAAAAAAATTGTTAACCGCTATCGCCTTAAATCCCTTTTGTTTAAATAAATCAGAAAATTTTATGATTATCTTCGTATTAAATGCGTTGCTTGTGATTTCGACTTTACACCGCAAAAAGCCAGATGTGCAAAATCCACTGATAAAAAACGGAATAAACGTAAGAAGGGTGGTTCCTCCGATTATCTGCCAAAAAGAAAGTCTATATTCTATACCCGAACAATCTCTGAAAATTTCTATGAATAGCCACACGATACCCAGTGTTGTAAAAAACAATGTTAAATAGTGGAATGCAATTTTTCGCAAAAAATGGATGCCCATAAAAGTTGACCTTTCAATGCGCGCTTTCTACTTATTTTTTTGATGAAAAGAAAGCTGTGTTTGAGGTAAAGATGTAAAAAGGTGTCAAAGCATCATGTCGTTATTGATTGATTAATAACCCTGCGAATTGCAAATTTATGATTGGCTTAAATTTCATATTATCTGAATAAAGCCATATTTGTATCAAAAATGATCAATTCTTGTTTGTCAGATGAAAATCAGTAAGTCAAAAGTCGGCACCTGACATGTGTTGCGTTAATTTCCCAATTCTCGGCGGAGAGTTCCTAAAAGTTGATTTAATACAGCTTTATTTTTGGAATATGTTTCCGGTGCAGACCACAAAATGAATCGTAATTTGCAAGTATCATCGTCATTGATAATATAGATATATGTGTGAATTTCACATCGATATGTTTTTCCGCAGCTATTCATATTAAATGTTTCTGTGCTAAGCAGTAACGGCGTTTTGTTTATATACGGCACGGAAAAGTCATATTTATAATCAGAAAAGAACAAAGACGTTTCCATATTTTTAACGAAACTTAAAAAGCTCTTCTCTAACTGCACCTTTATTTGTTGCGGCGGCAATTTTGCCGCATTAATGAACATTTTTGAAACTTCGAGCGCAATGGCACTGTCCTGTTTATCATTTAAGAAAACAGCCTTATTGAACGCACCGATCATGGATCTTCGTTCGTCAACCTTTGGAATAAACCGATCAGGGAGCTTTTTTGACGATTGCCATAAATCCGGCGGTGGAACCGCAAAAGAAATCTGATATTTCGGGTATACAAACCGTCCGTTATTAATTTCCGGTGGATAGCTTTTACATCCTGTCAGACAGAGTGCACCGATCAAAAATATTAGATACTGCTTCATCCCAATCAGTCACCCCGATTATATTTTACGATTTCATCTTTCGATATTTTTCGAACACCGGTTTCCACGATAAGTAAAACAAATGGTTTTTCTCCATCCGATTGCCATAAGAGAAGTTGCTCTTTTTCAACTTCGAATAAGATTTTTTTGTCTGAGTTACGCACAATTAAGGATGCCATTTTTGATTTATCATGTCCCAGCCAAATTACCCGCCCAGAAGGCAGATTTCCCGATGTTATATGTCCGTCTTCAAAAACAATTTCACCGAAGACCTCAATACTTAAATTGTTTACTATAACAGGCCCTTGTGCCAGCCTACACGAAATTGAACAAATTATTCCTATTATCAGACACAAATATAACAATAGATACTTTATCTTTTTCATGGCATCCAACTTCCTCCTAAAGCAAAATCATCTGCAGCTTGCTCAAAAGGATTTCCAGCACTAACCCCGCCAGAAAAAAGATAGATTGGCAAAAATAATGGTCCTAATAGCTGATATTGATATGTATGGCCCATTTCATGTAAGCCCGTTTGAGTCCATCGCCCATATGCAGCAGAAAAGGAATCAGGCCCAAAATCTGATGCGTAACTGATTGAATTTCCAAACGTTATAGCCCCAAACATCAAGGGGTGATTTTTAAACTGGATCGCATTATTTTCAAAACTTATCGTTGGCATATTGACTCCGGGGAGCAATCCGACCGCATAACCGATTCCACCCCATAGCAGACCAATGGCTGTATTCGGAGATGTCCATGTTTTACCAACAATATCTAATGATATATCCCATGCTTTACCGGCAACGTATACCGAAGTATCCCATATTTTTCCAGCGATATCTGAAATCGCATTTCCAATACCGCTGAGCCAACCGCTACCTGCTTCAAGACCAAACGGGTCAGATAAAAACAATGGATTCAAGTTGGCATAAGCATAAAGATTGTACCCGCCAGCAACTCCTTTCGGGTCTATACTGATGAATTGCTTCATATCAGCAGAATAATACCGGTTAAGCATATAATAAAGATCATTGCCTTCATTGCGAACGGCAATTGCACCTAACCATTGGTATGGCGTAGAGTTCGTTCCGCTGTGAAAAAGAATATTCCCATTGGGAGAATATGCATATTGGTCAGTGACGTTTCCATTTTCAGCAGTGAGTGCCAGCGTTGATCCTTGTTCATCAATGTGGTAGTAACTAATCGAATCAACGGTGATTTGCGACCCATTATCTGTAACATCCAGATGAGCAAGCAACCCATGTGTACTCCAAATATAATATCTAACGATGCGTCCAGTCGCATCCGTTTCTGCCAGCGGCATTTTCAAAGGAGCTTTATAATCAATCACAAAATAATTTGTCATTATTGACGCCCCATCATCTGCTATTCGTCCAATTCGTACGCCAGAGGCGTCGTAAAGATATGAAACTTGAGATGTAGAGCTTGAAACCTGACTTAACCGATTTGCATAATCCCATTGATATGAAAATTGTCCACCATGACCATTCCGTTCTTTGAGGTTTCCATTCACACCATACAAAAAGTTGTCTGTTCCTGCACTACTTTGAAGAGAAATCAGCTGATCCGCCGCATTATTAAAGCGATCTCTTCGAATTTGACCGGAAAGTTGCGGAGACAGCCCCACACAAACATCTTCGATGGTTTTAAATCCGAGAGCATTGCGCTGTAAAATACGATGTAAAAATTTATTTGTACCGGATTGATAACAATATTCAATAATCTGTCCGTTTTGATTATATGAAAAATCACCGATTACACCATTTGGGTAAACGACATTTGTCATTCGATTAGCGGAATCGTAAAAAAATTCGATTTCTGATAATCCAAAATTAGAAAGATCAACTGAAGTAAGTCGATTATTTTCATCGTATAAAAATGGCACAGAAAAACTACCGGGATAAACAACATTGGTCCGATTTCCGCTAGAATCATAAGAATTTGATACGCGAAATTCTAAACCACCAGCATTAAGAATACTGTTTGTGAGACGATTCATTGCATCATATGCAAAAAATGTCTCCGTCTGTTGGTTTACAGACTGTGTTCTATTTCCAAGAAAATCATAACCAAACGTTGCTTGCCATTGCCCGCTATGAACAACATTCGTAATCCGGTTCAATGCATCATAATCATAATGAGTAATTTCGCCTTTTGCATTCTTAGTTTCAGTGATACGCCCATTTGCGTTAAAATTTCGACCAATAGAAGTTGCTGGATATTGTATATTTGTACTTTGTCCGATGGCATCAAGTTCGTAATAAGTCACACGTCCTTCCGGAGTAACAACAGCGGTTAAGCGATCTGCTGTATCGTAAAGATTACTGACAATGCTGCCATCCGGTTCGATCACCGTAGAAACTTTATATGCCGGAGTATATGTATAACGGTTAGTTCGCCCTCCGACATCGACTTCTGTTTCCAAAAGTCCATTATCATACCATGTCTTATACATGGTATTACTGCGCGGATCGGTGGTACTGATTAACTGCCGATTGGCATCGTAACTGTTTTCTGTTTTATTTTCTAAAGCATCCCATGTTGTTAATAAATCACCACGGATACTCCAAAGGTTGGAAATGGTACTGCCATCCGGCAGATTAATTAGGCGAACGTTTCCGTAATTATCATAAAAATATTCCGTGGAATAACCATTGCCATCTGTTTGCGTTTGGAGCAACCCATTAGAATAATAACCATACTCCAGATTGTAAGCAGCATTACTGATGGAAAGAACATGGTGCTTCTCATCGTAAGAATATTGCGTAGCATGACCGAGAGCATTAGTCACAATAATAGGTCGATGCAAGCTATCATAATGATATTTTGTTATACGTTCCTGCAACGTTCCCACAGCTTCAGTCTTTGATAAAAGATTGTGATGAGCATCATATACATACTGATTCGTCACTCCCATGGCATCGACATAAGCCATGAGACGCCCTTGCCCGTCGTAAATATTTCGTGTTCGATACCCAAGTGCATTTTGAGTGCCAAGATTACGTCCGGCATCATCAAACCAGTGAGTGATCTGTCCGCCGAATGGATCTTCTTCGGTACCCTGCCCCCCGCCGATATAAAAATTCCAAATACCGGAACCGGCTCCGATTTGCTGTGTAACACAGCCAGTTGGGTCATATTGATTTTGAATCATAGTAATATTTTCAGGATCAATAACAGCAATAATCTGATGATTCGTATTATACTGATAAATCCATGTGTTGTTTTCTGCGTCTGTAAAAGAAGTCAAATTTCCAAATGCATCATACCCGTACGAAATTTGCCGACCAGTGGAGTCCGTAACCGTTTGAAGATTCGTCCGGATGTTATAAGTGAATGTCATTGTTCTACCATATGAATCAGCGATACTTTGAAGATTTGTCTGAGCATTGTATGTGAAATCCGTAGTCCCTCCGTCTACATCGACGACAGTATTAAGCATACCATTAGCGTTGAATTGATATTTTGTGCCATCACGAGACATAAGATGATAGACATTATTAGTTTGCATAAGCCAATCTGTAACTCCCGGTGGTGACGTATATTTTCCGTCAGGCTGACGAACAAAATCTAAACTTTTTTGCCCTAATTCAACTGTTACAGTATTGCGTGTCGCCTGATCCATTGCCCAGCGAGTAACGACTGCCGCCGTTGCCCAATCAACAACATCGCGATTTCCACTCATTAAATCGACCAATACAACATTTTGCACAATTTGAGCAGCTACATCCTCAGGAGCGCGTTCGCCCCATCCGATATCAGTTCGTGTGGTTTCACGGATTCTGCCTTGAAAGCTATGATTCCAGCCAAATCCAAGAACACCCTGTTTGAAATTTTCATCACTACGATAATACCGCTCAAAACTGATTCCGCCGCCACTACCGCCTAATGACAGATCTGTTTTTTGCATCCAATATGCGCCGGTAACCATGCTGACCGGATCTGCGCCAAAAGTTTCATTTACAGAACCATCTCCACCGAATCCAAACCATGAGAGAATTGAACCCCACCATCCTGATAACATTGATCCTAACGCTCCGAATGCTCCCTTAAGATTATCGGAAATTCTCATGTTAACGGCTCCGGCGCTGGAAATTTGGATATAACCTACGCCAGTCCAGTTGCTGTAAACAATGGAGCCTATTTCAGGTAATATGTAAGAATTTCCTTGCAGTATGCCGCTTTCAATTGTGGAAATCAAAGAAGATGGGTATTTAGAATTAATCTGTGTTTTAACATAGCTCCATGTGGCAGTCGTCGCAAAAAAAGTACGATTCCCCTCTGCAATGTTGAGGTCCAATGCACCAATTGTAGAAATACCTTTTTCTTGTTGAAATTGCTCAAGTACTCCATGTTCCAAAGCACTGCCTATAAGAGTTTGAGTTTCAAATGCCGGAGAACCATAAGGGTATGTTGAAATCAATCCACCAGGAAGATCAACGGACATTGATCCAGCATATCCGATTATACCGAAATTTGAAATTCTTTGAATAGGTTGGTTCCAAACAGCAGACATTAATCGAAGATTCTTCCCGCGTTGATAATTATACCCATTATTCATTAATTCAAGAACTGCGGCATTCTGTTCGCCGGTAGTCCCTGTTGCAATGGCTTTATTTAACTGTTCAATTGAATTTTTTAAGTTATTTACCCCGGCATCATCAAAGTCATGTACCAAACTATATATTCCTCCGACCGAAACACTTAGTGTTCTTTGTTGATCCAGCCATAACGTAGTCCAACTGGAATGTACCGGCGCATGAACATTTAGTACTAGATTGTGAGAACCGGCAGACAAACTATTTCCGATGGCTACCTGTATATTATTAAGTTTCAGAACCGGGCAATTGTTTGTATAAGATAAAATCAAAGATTTTCCAGCAATTTCATATCCTTTAAACGGATAATTAATGCTACCGTGCTGCACTTGATATGTTGCATAATCTGGACTTTGGACATGATCCCAATATTGAAGTGTAGAAATATCAACATCGACAACAAAAGGTAGTTGTTGCGGCAGAGTTTCTACATTTTCTGGTACAATTTTTCGAACACCAAAAACATCACTTATATGAGCATCATGGGCATGTGCTTTAAGGTAGGCGATGAGGTTCGTTGTATAGCTCGAAAGCGTGGAGCGAATATTATCACGATTTAAATTTCCTACATCCGTATTCCCGACGGTTGCGCCGGATAACGCAATATCTCTAAAAGACGTTTCATTATACGCCATGGCAGTTTTTAGATTAATTGACGATGACCGATATGTCTTGATTGCTGGATCTAGTTGATGCCATGCCCCCCCGATGCTAACCTCCGTCCACACGCGATATACATACAATTGGCTAGATATTCCGCTGATATCACCAGCATAGCCCCCAAAACGTGTAAAATAACCGACCATTTGACTTGCCGATACCGGCAACCAATCCAATAGATCATTACGATTATAACGGAGTTTAGCATAACCATACCGGCAGGCGTATCCTGATTCACGTAATAACGCAATCAGAAGTGCGTTCTGATCCCACTCGCTACCACGTCCAGCCAGATAACATCCATGTGCTCCTACATAAATTCCATATGTCGGCAGATAATCAATTTTATTTTTAACATATTCAAAAATACGAACTGGGTCATATTGGAATGCGTGCGCCAAAGAACGTAACTCGGCTGTCATTTCCGTTTCATTTGTTGTAACGAGTGTTCCTTGTGTTTCCAAGCTAAAAGGCATAATCACCGGAGACTGTAAGGTCGGGTTATCTGCTGGAGTTTCCGGCATTAGTGGAGCCTGTTCCCACTGAGAAAACACTGGAGTTAATGCCCCTGTAAGTACAGTTATCCAACCGGCCAGTAAAATTTTTTTATTCATTGTTATTCTCCTGTAACCCAAATTGTGCTTTTAGAAATATTCTTTGACGGTGTAACTTCCAATTGAAGCATTGAAATCCCGTTAAAATTCACACTCTCTAAGTGGCCATTCACGTCATATTGATAAATAATCCGGCTTTGTACATTCCCCGGTGTTGTTACATTGGCAATTTGCGGGTGTGTTCCTGCCAAATATTCGGCAAGATTGGAAAAACCATCGCCATCCGCATCGCCGTTCCGGTCATCTACCAGTGGATCAAGTCCGTTAAGAATTTCCCACCAGTCCGGCATTCCATCTCCGTCACTGTCTATCGGTAGATGTCCGATTGCTCTGATAAACCGATGTGGATAACTTTCAGAAGAAATACGGTTTGTGAAAGAGCCATCCGTTTTTGGAGAAAACGCCCGCTCAAAAACCCAATTACCAGCCATAAGATTCGTTCGCGAATACAACTCAATTCGACCATCGATAAGCATGTCTGAAACATTGACGATGATTTCATCAAAGGTATCTGAAAATTTTAACCACAGAGGATCATCTGCATATGAATTAACCGACGCAGACTTTGGCACTATCGCCTGCCTTAAAGCTTCTGCCTCTCTTTCGGCCTGACGGACGAGTTCGTCCGCTTTCCGAAAACTTTCAGGCTTAATCGTAATCGTCCATGTGATTCTGCGCCGGCTTAACTCGAAAAATGAATAATCACTAAGGGAAAATTCTTCTTCATAGGCAGGTAATGAGGGTGCGTTAAACACTGCGGCAGCATTAAATGTTTTGCCCCCGTCGGCTGACGTCATGATAAATACATCTCCGCTGGGCATGTACTCTTGTACCCGCACAGTTAACGGAACCATAATATTTCCTAAAGAAGAGGTGCCCGGCAGGTAGTAGGTACCCCCTTGGAAGTTGAAAAACCAATTTTGCTGTCCAATAAATGAAAAATCATTCCGTAACAGTTTTAGTCCCGCATCATCATAGTAAACATTTGGTGGACTGATAGGACCGTACATATCCCGAACACCTAAATAACGGACAAAAATTTCCTGCCAGCTTCCAATCGTATCTTCCGGCATAAAACGCCGAAACACTGTTTCCCCTGCGAAAACGCCGGACACCAATGCACTGACGACATACCCAACCATTAATTGCCACTTCATCGTTTCTCCTCTTTTTACCACACCTCAAAAAAATAAAGGCGCGAACTCCGGTCCGTGCCTCCACTAAAGAACCGATATACCCTGTACAGAGACATTAAGACAGAAAACAGTTTTTAATCTTTAAAATTCCGTGTGTCAAAAGAATCTACTGTGATTCTGTGTAAACTGAATTCGTTACGAAGTACCCGATTCTTAAAATCTTCCAGAGGTTAGATAATCCTATGCCTAAACCCCGCATTGCCGGTGGGGTTTATTGTTCAGGAATCGCATTTCTTTATGGCAGGACTATCTTCGCCTAGGTTTCGTGGCATAAAATCTTAAACCCCCATCTGCGGCCATGCGCCGGACTCAGATCAGAATCTGTCTTGAACAAGACGTCCGATGTGAATGGGAAGATCTGTTCTCACAGAATTATTTTGAAAGTACATACGCGTAGTATCAGTGCAAAGCCTATGACGTCAGTAAAATAACCTTATTAAATACACATTATTATAATTATAACTAGTATATATAATAACATAGGAAGCCGTTAAAACGGGATGAAAAAAAGGGATTTAAATGGATTGTTAACCGGGTTAACATTGTACTGGAATAAATATTCCTCTCATTCTCTGTTGGATGGAATCCGAAAAAATCTGCATAGAAGCAGTATATACATTGAGGTACAGTTAAATTCTGGTATCATGGGAGTGATTATGGGTCGGCTTTCAGCCGGATAAGCATGCTTTTTCTCCACGGCAGATAAATTTTATTCTCCTCCTGCGTCGCCGGCTAAAAATAATCTGCCTGTTTCATGCCACATGCTGGTGAAAAATTTACAACATCTTTGCATCAATGCTTTCAGCCAATTCAAAGCCCTGCCTCCGCACGCTCGGCAGTTGCTTCTCATGGCTTTCAGCATAGATGTCTTTGTATTCACTTTAGAAGTTCTACCCTGTTACTGGCTCCCCCCCCTAAAGGGGGGGAGCCGTAAGTAACTTTGAAATCTTAATCGTAAATCCGAGTCCAAAAGGGATTTTCAACTTCTCCAGAATGACGAATCATTATCTCCCTAATCAATTTTCCATCATCATCCTTCAACCCGGCACGTTCTGCATTTTTGGAAAATACCAGCTGATATAGCTGATCGCTGTCTTTCGTTGGATACAGACTTATTGACGTTCTTACCCAGTTGCAAAGCGCAGCGCTTCCAGCAACCGAATAAACTGCCTCTCTGCCGACCTTTTGAACTTCTTTCGGCTTCGGGAAATGAGCCACCAGTAACAATGCCACACGAAAATCATTAATGATTTTACTAATCGCTATCGAAAATGCTGAAAATGTTGCAGAATTGTTAATGTCATTTTCAACATAAGCCTGATAGGGATCAATAATCACAAGATCAGGTTTTTCCATTTCAATGAACATTCGTATCCGCTGTTCAAAATCCACTGTATCCCAGAGATGTCGAATTGATAAATTCTGAGAAAGCAAATTTTCATCAACATTCATTGCATTTGCAATGGAAAGAATATCACGCTTTAATGTTGCTGGATCATTTTCAGCTTCTATCACAAGCACTTTGACCGGTTTGCTGATCGGGATTCCTAAAAAAGGATAGCCGGTTGCACAGCATATCCCAGCCTGTAACGCCAGCACGCTTTTTCCCACACCAGTCGGACCGGCCAGAAGAGTACTTGCTCCTTTTCGGATAAGGCCATTGCCTGCAATAATATCTGCCGGATCTGGCATGTAATTTTTTAGATATTCGAAATTTATGGCTGGAAAATTGGAATTAAGTTCATTTTTTGTCATCATGATATATCTCCTTTATGTTATGAATTTGAATTATGATTTTGTGATGATGGAGAGACTTTCTCCGTCATAAATGCTGAACGGAAGGATTCTAGGCTGCGACGGTAGGACGAGAGCCACGAATGCAAAGAATCTGACTCCTTGTTCGCCTGAAGCTTTGCGACGCTCTCGCAGGCGCTAACCAGTGAACTGTAGTACCAGATTTTTTTATAGCTGGCTTTGCCTGTCCGTTTGTCGATCTTTTCTGACTTCTTATCTGCAACGAAATAGTTCCGCTCGTCAAAGATGCCGATTACATGCGTATCATTCTGCCAGAGGGGTTTCATTATTCACCTCCTCGACTTGCAACATCGCCGATTCGGGCGAATTCAATGATTTCCGGCTCATCATACCGGACTTGACGGCAGGTGAAATTAATCTGCCGGATCAATCCGCGTTTGACGTACCGTTTGATGGTTTCAGGGCAGGTGCCGAGAATCTCAGCTGCCTGTTTTCGTGTAATCAGTTTTGGTTTAGACGGTTTTTCTTCGGTTTTATTAACCATCGAAAGAAACCGTTTCTTTTCTTCGGGAGTTGCTCCCATTACCAGAATCGCGTCCCCGGTATCTGTAATCTTCATGTTGTCCTTTCCTGTTAGGTTCTGCCCGCAAATGAAACAAAAAAACTGTTTCGTGTTTTCTTGGGTGCAGAATTACATAGACAGGAAAGGACTTTCTATATAGCGTGTCCTCACTTTTTTACAAAGTCTCTGACACTCATTCCTTCGGTATGACGGCGAATAGTTCTGAGATCAACTTTAAAAACTTCAGCACATCGATTTCGTCCGCGAGTAAGAGTTTGATTCGGGTTTTCTTTAAAATAATTTATCAGCCAATGTATATATTCTTCATGCCTTTCATTATACTTCCTTTTTCTCATTTCTCGCCGAACCACTTGAACCTCTGCGACTTTCTTTCCGCGAGTAACATTAGGAAGAAATTCATCAATTGTCTTCAGGAGTGTATCTGTGGCCGACCGATAAAATTGAATCTCATCACCATAAAAATTGAATTTTTCTCGTTGATCAGCAAGAGCTTCTAAATATCCCCATTCAAATAAATTTTTTGGGTAAAACTCAATTGCGTATAAGCAGAAATAATTACAAATAAAATGAATTCGACGACATTTGCTTTCCAACGATAAAGGGTGATCTATTCCTTTTAGAGAAATGCTCGCCGGCTGTTTTTTTATCTTATCAAAATTTGCATAGATCTCTGCATTTTTTATACGTTGGGATAAATATTTAGTTTTTCTAAACCAAGCTAAGATGCACTTATCCTGCTGTGCGACTCGCTTTTCGAACTGCACCATTTTTTCTTTCATTAAATTTTCTGGAACACGTTCAATCATCAAAAATTCAAATGGTGTTATCATTTTACTTTTGCACGCCAACGGAGCATCAGGACAGGGCTCGAACATTTGTTGTAATTTGATTTTTCTGATTTTCGATATGCCATTCTCTGAAAATTCATTCATGCCTACTCTCCCAGTAATTCGAGTTTTATTTGTTCCCAACTATCTTTCGTCATGGACATCAGTTTTTCTTTTACCCACGCCGGAATTTCTTTCTGAACGGTCGTAGATGGCACATCAAGAGTAAGAACATTTGCAACCTGCCGGGCGGTATCTTCTCCAATGTGCGTGTAATGCGCAGTCATTGCCGGGCTACCATGTCCAACAACGGCCTGAACCACAGCTTGAGGTGTCCCGTGTTCTGCATGAATAGAAACATATGTATGACGCAATGAATGAAAGCCCACTTCAACCGCCGTACGCTTTCTTTGTTTGACTTGGGTTTCGTCATTGGTGGTTTTAATACCGCATTTCAAAAAATGTTGTTGAATTTCGTTGGTAATCTGCGAGCGACGAGTGGGAGAACCTTTTTCATTTCTGTGCAAATAAGTTCCTGCATACGATGGAAGAACAAAACCTTTCCGCTTACTTGCCGGTATTTCGTGCAGTTTTTCACTAAGTGCAGAAGGAATACCGATTAAAACAGGTTTTTGTTTTTTTGCAGTTTTATTCGTGATACGGCGAATCAGTCCGCGATCGAGATCAACCTCGCCCCATTTTAGCGTACAACAATCTCCTAATCGCAAACCTGTAAACGTCCCGATAAAAAGCAATGTTTGTAAATCGCCGGAAGCATTTTCTAAAATTATCTTCAATTCGGCTATGGTCAGTTCTCGCCGCCCATGTGAATTAAGTTTTTTCCGGCGAATACGTTCAAACGGATTTTCCTGCATACGCGCCTGATCTCTCAAAACCTTGAATAAGAGTCGTAAAAAATTCGTATGCTTATTAAACGTATTCGAGCTGAAATTTGCATGTCCCAACGCTACAGCATAGTTTTGAGCTGTCTGTGCCGTTACATCGCGCAAAAACAAAATCCCGGCATTTGTTCCCGACAGCCATTCGGTGAACCGTCGCCAATACGATGCGTAATAATTCAGCATTTCAGGGCTGGAATCAGGGCGTTCCAGGTTTTGAACATAGGCATCCCATGCATCAGAAATGGACAATGGCGGATTCGCCTCATCGACGGCTTGCTCATAGGCTGTTTCTGCATCTGCCAGTTTCGCCTGTACCGCCTTAAGCTGGTCTACCGTGCCTTTTGCGGCAAACGGAGCCATGATCCGGGCACGAGCTAATTCAGCATCTTTGCGAACAGTGATCGGCTCGCCGGCGTTGTTTACTAATCGCTGCTTTATCCGCTTTCCATTGGCTTTATATTCAAGATAAAACACACCGCCCTTGTAATCGGCAGAATGCTCTTTTCCTGAATTATCCCGCTTGTAAAGCCGACCTTGCCCGCGCTGACTACGGTTTTTATTTTGTTTCTTGCGTTGCTTCGTTGTGCTAGCTATCTTCTCCATGCTTTTCCTTTCAAGTGTGTTGTCTTGAGGTGTTTGGTTATGCCCCGAACAATGCACTTAAAAGGGGAGCAAATGCAAGTTAATACATCTGAAGCACAACAACAAATTTGACGAATGCCTCAATGTATATTGCATAATTCATTAATAAATAATGAGTTAAACGTATTCGCCCGGGTGGTGAAATCGGTAGACACAAGGGACTTAAAATCCCTTGATCGAAAGATCGTGCGGGTTCGAGTCCCGCCCCGGGCACCAGACTATCTTTGATTTACGATCGTCGATTGATGGTTTTTAAGAGGATTTTTCAATGGATATTGCACAGCTGACACTGAATGCGGATGAACAGAAATTAATTCAGCAATTACTTGCGGCCGGGCAGGAGCATCTGTTTGCCGATTGGGACGTGCGGGGAATGCACGATGATGCGAAGCGCGAATTTCTGAAGAGCCTGATGTGCATGAATAATTCATATCCCGGCGGCTTGGTCAGTTACATCAACAATGCACGCAATCTGCTGGCAGAAGCCAAATCCGGTGCGAACCCGTTCGACGGTTTTGTGCCGCATCAGCCTGATATAACGGATTTGACGAAATTTGACACACGGTACGATCATTATGAAGCGCTAGGCCAAGCACACTTCGAAAAGGTCGCTGTAGTGCTTGTTGCCGGCGGACTCGGCGAGCGGCTCGGCTATTCCGGCATCAAACTCGACATCCCGGTGGAAGTGACGGAAACAACGCCCTACCTTGCACATTACGCCGCATGTTTGAAAGCGATGGAAGCGCGCATGCAGAATCCGCATCCAGTGCCGCTGATCATTATGGTATCGGAAGACACGCAGGCGAAAACGGTCGCGTCGCTCGAAAACAATAACTATTACGGGCTGCAAAAAGAGCAGATTCATATCCTCAAACAGGAGCTCGTGCCGGCGCTTGCAGATAACGCCGGACATCTCGCGCTCGAAGAAAAATATAAGCTCATTCTCAAGCCGCACGGTCACGGCGATGTACACATGCTGCTTCATTCCAGCGGCCTCGCTAAAAAATATGCCGCCGCCGGCATTGAACATTTTATCTTTATTCAGGATACCAACGGCCAGGTGTTCAATGCACTGCCGGCAGCACTCGGTGTTTCCGTTGAAAAGAAGTTTGATTTTAATTCGCTCGCTGTAAACCGCATTCCCGGCGAAGCCGTCGGCGGACTCGCGCGGCTGGTGAAAGGCGGCACTGAACTCACGCTGAATATTGAATATAACCAGCTCGATCCCCTGCTCCGCGCAACGGTCAATCCGGCGGGCGATGTTCCCAACGAACAGGGCTGGTCGATCTTTCCCGGCAACATCAACGTACTCATCATCAAACTCTCATCCTACGTTAAACTTCTCGAACGCACACACGGAATTATCGCCGAATTTGTAAACCCTAAATATGCCGATGCTTCACGCAGCACTTTTAAACAACCGACGCGCCTCGAAACAATGATGCAGGACCTGCCGAAACTTTTCGGCCCGGACGAAAAGACCGGCGTGTCTGTTTTTGATCGCCGATGGGCTTTTTCGGCAAACAAAAACAATATTAAAGACGCCGCTGAAAAACAGGCCAGCGGCGGGCCGCCGGAATCGGCCGCAACGGCGGAATCAGACTTCTATCTCGCCGGACGAATGAAACTCGCCGCCGCCGGCGTTGAGATTGAAACCGCACCGGAAAAAATGATTCGCGGAATAAACATTATTCCGGGACCGCGCGTAATTTTGCATCCATCATTCGCGATGACGCTGGCCGAAGTGCGCAAAAAAATCTCCGGTGGAAAAATTTCCGGTGAAGCCACCCTGAGCATCGCCGGCGAAAACGTCCTGCTTGAACATATTGAACTTGCAGGGAACTCTGCACTCGTGATCCGTGCAGGGGAAGACACCATCGCCCTGAAAAATGTAAAAATTGAAAATGCCGGTTTTGAACTGATTGCATTAACCGACGCCGAACAGAACGACCCTGCCACGCCGGAACACCTGCGTCTACGCGGCTACCGCATCGAAAATCGCGGAGCAGAAATATATTCCGGTACCAAATAACATGGCTCAACCGGTCGACTCAGTTTTTTAAAAAATCTTCTTTCTTTTCATTGCCGGTTATCAGAATCGGGTTCCGGCACTTTTTTGTTTCGTATCAGCGCAGTGAACGCTACAGTGCTTACTCTTGAATTTCAGAAAGAGGATGATGAAAAAACTGCCGCTTCCAAAAGGGTTTTCCGCCGCCGGTGTTTCCGCCGGCATCAAAAAGAAAAAAGGCAAAGACATGGCCATGCTCGTGTCTGCTGTACCGGCGGTCAGCGCTGCCGTATTTACTACTAATCAGGTACAGGCTGCGCCGGTAAAATGGGACATCCGCATCGTGGAACAGCAAACTGCACGCGCCATTGTGATGAACAGCGGTAATGCCAACGCATGTACCGGCGCTCAGGGAATGGCAGATGCCGAAGCGATGGCCGCGCTCACTGCCGGACGGCTCGGCGCACGGGCTGAAGAAATTTTTGTCTGCTCTACCGGCACAATCGGTAAACCGCTGCCGATGGATAAAATTGCCGGCGGCATCGCTAAACTGTTCACCGGTCTTTCTCCTGAAAACGGAATGCACGCCGCTGAAGCGATGCTGACAACGGATCTTATCACCAAAACTGTCACTAAAGAAATTATCATCAGCGGCAAACCGGTGCGCCTCACCGGACTCGCGAAAGGCTCCGGTATGATTGAACCGAACATGGCAACCATGCTTGCGTTTATTCTTACCGATGCCGCGGTGGAAAAAGCCTGCTTCCAATGCGCGCTGCGCGACGCCGCGGATTTAAGTTTTAACCGCATTACCGTTGACGGTGACCGCAGCACAAATGACAGCGTAATCTGTCTGGCAAACGGACTCGCCGGAAATGAAAAACTGACCCGCAAATCCGGGAGCTGGACACTTTTTTGCGAGACGCTGAATCAGATCCTTTTCGACCTGGCGATGATGATCGTCAAAGACGGTGAAGGCGCGACACGGGTGGTAACGATTCATGTGCGCGGTGCCGCGTCTGACGGTGAAGCGAATGAAGCCGCGCGCGCGGTTGCCAATTCGATGCTCAATAAAACCGCCTGGGCCGGCGTCCGGCCGAACTGGGGACGGATTGCCGATGCGCTCGGCTATTCGCATGCACAGGTTCAGGAAAATAAAATTGATATTGATTATGATGATGTTCCCGCCGTGCGCGGCGGCACTGCTGCCGGAACACCGGAAAAGCAGCTCGTTGCCGCCGTTTCAAAAGAGGCATTCACCATCAACGTGAATCTGAACCTCGGCAGCGGCAGTGCCACAGTCTACACCTGCAACTGCACCGAAGAGTATGTGCGGATCAATTTTGAATAATTTCAACCGCGGATTAAACGGATAGAAACAGATTTTTACAAACAGCAGCAAAGAAAACGGAAAGAAAACCATGCAGCAGATGATTGAAAAAGCGGGTGTTTTAATTGAAGCTCTGCCCTATATTCAACGCTTTCGCGGCGAAACAATTGTCGTCAAATTCGGCGGCAGCATTATGGAAAGTGAAACCGGCTACCGGAACATTCTGAAGGACGTCGCCTTCATGGGATGTGTCGGGCTTCAACCGGTTATTGTTCACGGCGGCGGGAAATCTGTTTCTAAAAAGATGCGCGCAGCGAATATTCAACCGAATTTCATTCAGGGACTGCGTGTTACCGATGGCCAAACCATCGAGGTGGTTGAAGAAGTGTTGAATAATGAAGTGAATCCGCATCTGGTTGAAATTTTAAAGGAATACGGCAGTAAAGCGCGCGGCATTCATGGTGAAGATATTGTGCGTGTGAAAAAGCATACCGGCACCAACCCTCAAACCGGCGAGGAACTCGACTGGGGCTTTGTCGGCAAAGTGATTCAGATTGATATCGAACCGGTTCTCGCTTTTCTGAAAGCAGATATTATTCCGGTGATTACACCGCTCGGACGTGGCGAGGACGGCAGACTGTATAATGTAAACGCCGACGATGTTGCCAATGCGATCGCCCGCGGACTCAAAGCGCGCAAGCTCGTTTTTCTCAGCGATGTGCCAGGACTGCTGCGCGATCCATCTGATCCGTCGACACTCATCACCAGTTTAAAACTGAGCGAAATTGAAGAGCTGATTTCGCGCGGCATCATTTCCGGCGGTATGCTGCCGAAAATCGGCGGCGCGGTAGAGGCATTAAAAGCCGGCGTCAACAAAACCCATATTATCGACTCATCCCTGCCCCACTCCTTACTGCTCGAACTTTTCACCGATAAAGGCGTCGGAACTGAGATTGTGAAATAACTATGAAAAAAGATGAAATTATTGATCTGACAAAAAAATATGTCATGCCGACGTACGGGCGGGGACTTGTGCTCACGGAAGGCTCCGGCACAATGGTAAAAGACGCGGACGGTAAAGAGTATCTGGACTTTCTCGCCGGGATTGCGGTGCTGAATCTGGGTCATTGTCATCCGGCGGTAACCAAAGCCGTTCAGGAACAGGCAGCAAAACTGGTTCATACATCGAATCTCTATTACACCGAAAATCAGCCGCGCCTCGCACAGATGCTGGCGGAGCGGTCGATGGGCGGCAAATGCTTTTTCTGCAATTCCGGTGCGGAAGCGAATGAAGGATTGATTAAACTCGCGCGTTTCTGGGGCCGGGACAAAGGCAGATACGAAGTGATTACGATGCGCAATTCGTTTCATGGACGAACGCTCGCCACGCTGACCGCCACTGGACAGGATAAAGTACAGCAAGGATTTTATCCCCTGCCCGAAGGTTTTAAATATGCGGAGTTCAACAATCTCGAATCGTGCCGCGCCGCCGTCACGGATAAAACCGCCGCAATTCTGGTGGAAGCAATCCAGGGCGAAGGCGGCATTCTGCCGGCAGCGCCGGAATTTATTACCGGTCTGCGGAAGCTGTGTGACGAAAAAGGTATCCTGCTGTTCTTTGATGAAGTTCAGGCGGGTATCGGCCGCACCGGCAAATGGTTCGGCTTCCAGAATTATGATGTGCGTCCGGACGGTTTTTCGCTGGCGAAAGCGCTCGGCAACGGACTGCCGGTCGGCGCAATCGTTGTCACGCCGGAGCTCGGCGACACATTCCAGCCCGGCAATCATGCCACGACGTTCGGGGGTACACCGCTGGTTTGCGCCGCCGCAATGGCGGTGATTGAGACAATTGAAAAAGACCACCTGCTTGAAAACGCCAAAACCCGCGGCGCACAGCTCGTTGAAAAACTTTCGCCGCTCGCCGGAAAATATAACTGGATCGAAACGGTACGCGGCTGCGGACTGATGGTTGGCATCGTATTGAAACATGCAGCGGCACCGCTCCAGAAAAAACTGGAAGAAAAAGGATTGCTTACACTCGCCACCGCGATTCGTGTCCTGCGGCTGCTGCCGCCGTTAACAATCACTGCCGCCGAAACAGATCGCGCGATTACATGCATTGAAGAAGCCTGCGCCGAACTGGATGCCGCACAATGAGCCGTGAAACATTGCAAGTGCGCCCGCACGAGGATGGTCTGCCGCTGGTCGATGTGCTGTCAGATCGGTTCCGCTGTTCAAAAAAACAGGCGCGCGTTCTGCTGGACACGCGGCAGGTTTTTGTTAACGGCAAACGCATCTGGATGGCGAAGCATACTGTTAAAAATAAAGATGTGATCGAAACGGTACGGCCGGAACCGAAGTCTAAGAAAATTGAAATCCTGAAACGTGCCGGTGAGCTGATTGTGGTGAATAAACCGTCCGGCATGGTGACAAACAGCAGCGCGCGCAGTCTGGAAACACGATTACAGCACGAGCTTGGAAACCCGCAACTGTGTGCGGTGCACCGTCTTGACCGCGACACGTCCGGCTGTGTGATGTTCGCCGCCGGCGCTGAAGCAAAAGCACGCATGATTCCATTGTTTAAAGATCAGCGTATTATAAAAATTTATCGCGCCATCGCCATTGGACGCGTGCCGGATGCGCTGAAAAAAATTACGCGCGATATTGACGGTGAATCGGCGACCACGCTGGTAAACATTCTCGACCGCAATCGCGATGCGAGTTATCTGGAACTGCGGATTCAAACCGGACGCACGCATCAGATTCGCAAACACCTGGCAGCACTGCGTTTCCCGGTGCTGGGCGATAAAGATTACGCCGGCGAGCAGCGCGGTAAACCCGTGTTCCGGTCTGTGCCGCGTCAGATGCTGCACGCGTACCGGCTCATCTTTCCCGGTGAACTGAGCAATACATCTATTCGCGTAACAGCGCCGGTGCCGGACGATTTCGCCGCCAGTCTAAAAACCCTGAAATTAAAATAACGAACGCAGGACGGGCTTCAGCCTGTCCACGTTTGGAGCACGCGTGAACGCGGCGTCCCTGCCGCGTCTACTTTCGGTGAAATCCTTTTCTCATTCCCGGAGTTCCTTCCGGTCGCATCGGTTCGCCGGAAAGAATCCGTTGAAGCTGTTCTTCAACGCGCTGCGTTTTCATTTTGTACATTTCTGCCGCCGATTTTTTCAACCGTTCTAAATCGCGTTCCGCCGCTTCAAGGCGTTTGTGATGCATTTCGTTCATGCGGTTACTAATTTCTGTCAGATGTACACGTAATTGATTGATTAATTCTTCTCTTTTTATCGCATCGGTTTCTTTGCGTACAGCTTCGCCGAGCTTCATTATTTCCTGATATTGCTGCCGCATTTTTTCCATCTGCTCCACCGGCATCCGGTGCATATCCGGTCCGCCGCGACGCACCTGCTCCGGCCGCATCATTAGCCGGTTTCGCAGATTAAATTTATTTCGCGGGTGACAATGTGTCTGTTCCGGCGTGGAGCAGATGCTCGGTGCCGGCTGTTCTTCTGCAGTTTCAGACATCGGCGCACTTCCACCGCCGGCAAACAGGCGTTTCCACCATGGAGTATCGTCCTGCGCCGCAACGCCGGCAGCGATACAAACTCCCGCTGTAAATATAGCTAAACGGTATTTCATTTTCCCTCCTCGTTTTATAATTCAGTGAAGCTGACCAGATCTACGGATATTGTGAGCAGCAGATTTTCCAGTTCAGCGAGTTCTGCGCCGAACGGATCATCCCATAATAAATCCATTTCTGTTTCTGCACCGGAATTTGATGTCAGCGCCGGCATCGGTTTACCGGCAGTAAAATTCCAGATGCTTGCCGCGACCGCCAGACCGGCCGCTATGGCAAGCACCGGCTTCCATACCGGCATACAAAGCCTATGCCGGTCTTTTTCAGTGCGCAGCCGGTTGATGATTTTGTCCGTACTCCATTCCGGCGGCTCTGCGCCGGCATCAAGCATCGTCCTGTTCAGGAAGTTTAATTCTGTACGCAACTGCCGGATCTCCGGCGATGTTTCCAGTGCACGCTGCAGCCGGCGTTTCTGCCGCGCTGTCATTTCACCGCTCTGTTCAAGCAGCAGTAAGCGCTCTGTTCTCTTCGTTGTCATTGTCCCGCCTCCAGCAGTTCGCGGTATTCACCGGCAAGTTCTTTGCGCAGTTTTGCCACCGCATACTGCATCCGCGCCAACGCGGTGTTGATGGAGCATCGTTGAATTTTGGCAATCTCCTTAAAACTTAAATCCGCGCTCATCCGCAGCCAGAACACTTCACGCTGCTCTAACGGCAGCAGCGCCGCCGCGCGTTCAATTTTCCGGCCGATCTCCAGGCCGTCCGTTTCACTGTCCGGCCCGATCTGCGGTGCCGCCAGCGTTTCACCGACTGCCACACCGTCAGTGTACGCCGGCGTATCAAATGAAACCAGCGAGCGGCTTTTGCGCCCGCGGTCGATCATCAGATTGTGTGCAATCCGGAAAAGCCAGCTCAGCAGATTTTTTTCGCGGTAGCGGCTCATGTGTTTAATCGCTCTCACCCAGACTTCCTGAAAAACCTCGTCAGCATCCTCGCGCCCCTCCGAAAACCGCAGAATGAAGCTGAACAGCGGGCGCTTGTATTTTTCGACCAGCTCACCGAGCGCCTCCGTATTCCCGGCACGATAGGCCGCCAGCAGTTTTGCATCGTCACCATCCATGCAACGGGTATTTCCTTCCGCGGTTTTCATGACATAGAACGGAGATTCTGTAATTTTATTGCACCGTTTGTAAAAAAAATCGCCAGACGGCGAGATACGCACTGGACACTTCTTTACGGAGAATTACGCCGGCGGAATGGAAGGTCGGCGCATCGACAACGATCATCCAGAGCGCCACGAAGAAGAGGTTCATCAGAAAAATGATAATATATGAAAAAAAACGGCCATGTTCTTTTACATCCGGCTGCGGCTGACTTAACATATAAATGGTGTACACCAGATGGAAACCCCATGTCAGACCGACCGCACCAAGCCACCAGATACGATACGCATTCAAATCAACAAACAGTCCGGCGAGCGCCCACAACGCAATCACAATAAAGGTGTAAAACGGGAAAAAATACGGTGCCAGTGAAATGATAAAATTGGTTTTTGACAGCATTACATGTCCGCCGTTTTTCCCCACCTTCATCCGGCCGACTTTCGCGCCGAAGATCACTCCCCACAGCGCGTGCGACAGTTCGTGCCCTAACACATACGCCCGGAACGGACGCGGCAGCACGAAAAATGATCCCACTGAAATCAGAAAACCCGCCGGCAGCGCCCACATCGTCCAGTCTGGCGACCCGGCCGGCGATGATGCCAGCAGTGCAATCAACGCCTTTGAAAATGCCCAGCAAAGCGGCAGCAGCAGAATCCCGATACTGAATTTGAGGAATTTTTTCATAAACCCTTCCTTTTCCGGCCAAAGCATATAAAAATCCCGGCGCGAAACAACTTAAAGGCACGGACATCTCGCGCGCTTGAATCCGGATTCCCTTGCTCTTGCTATTCCGGCGTCGGGCGGCTACATTGAACAGCTTATGGGTTATGAAGTACTGGCAAGAAAATGGCGGCCGCAAATTTTTGCGGATGTCATCGGGCAGAATCACGTTGTGCAAACACTGCACAATGCGATTTGCAATAACCGTCTTGCACACGCCTATCTATTCGTCGGCCCGCGCGGCACCGGCAAAACCACCACCGCCCGCATTCTCGCCAAAGCGCTCAACTGCCAGCACCGGGAAGGCGGCGTTGAACCGTGTAACAGGTGCAATTCGTGCGTTGAAATCATGAAGGGTTCCAGCCTCGATGTGATTGAGATTGACGGTGCATCCAATCGCGGAATCGACGCCATCCAGGAGCTGCGCGACAATGTCCGTTATGCGCCGGTGCGCGGTCCGTATAAAATTTATATCATTGATGAAGTTCACATGCTCACGCGCGAAGCGTCCAATGCGATTCTGAAAACGCTGGAAGAACCGCCGCCGCACGTTAAATTTTTCTTTGCCACCACCGAACCGCAAAAGGTTTTGACTACGATTCTGTCGCGCTGTCAGCGGTTTGATCTGCGCCGGATTTCCATTACCGATATCACTGCGCAGCTCCGTAAAATTTCCAATGCTGAGGGGATCCAGACCAGCGACGACGCCCTGCTCGCAATCGCGCGCGGCGCCGAAGGCGGTTTGCGCGACGCCGAAGGCGCGCTTGACCAGTTAATTTCGTTCCGCGGCAAAGTGATCGAAGAAAGTGATGTACTTTCTGTGTTCGGACTTATCAGCCGCGCACAGCTTGAAGGCCTCGCCGGCGCAATCCTCGACGGGGATATTCCGGCAATCATCGCCGCGATTGATGAAATTGATAAAATTGGCAAAGACATGCAGCGCGTTGTACTGGAACTGCTCGACCAGTTTCGCAACCTGCTCATTGTTCTGCACGCCGGTAAAAACGCGACCGCGTTCGACCTGCCGGAAACGCAACTTGCCACATTGCAGACACAGGCGGCAAAATGTCCAGCCGGCCGCCTGCTGCGTATCATAGAAATTCTGATCGAAGCCGAAAACCGGATGCGCTACGCCCTTTCGCGCCGCACCATGCTTGAAGCCGCGCTGATCCGTGCTTCGCGCGCCGCAACGGTTGCCACGGTAGATGAACTGATGAAACAAATCGCCGTGCTTCAAAACACACCGCCGGCAGACAGTGGCGGTGCGCCGGCAGCACTGTCCGTTGACGAAAAAAAAAACGTTTTGACTGATCTTGAGCGGTTAAAAACCGCATGGCCGGTGCTGATTGAACACATCAGTAAAGGCGTTCCGCATGCCAGACAATATCTGATGGACACAACGCCGCAGAGCGTCACCGGGCCCCGGGTCACGATTGCCGTCGACCTTGAATTTGCCGCTGCACGCGCCAGTCTTGAAAATCCGCGCACCGTGATGTTTATTCAAAAAACCCTCGGACGGTTTTTGCAGCGCGATATTGCGGTGGACTTTGCGTTGAATCCCGGCGCCAGAAACCGTTCGGTATCCGGCGCACTGGATAACAAACAGAAATACTACAGCCATCCCGTTGTGCGCAGCGTACTCGAAGCGTTCAGCGGAGAAATTATAGAAATCAGAGAATAGAAAGGAATTCTCTTATTATGGACATGATGAAAATGATGAAACAGGTCAGAGAGCTGAAAAAAAAGCAGAAAGCGCTTGCTTCAAAAACCGTTGAGTTCACCGCTTCCGGTGTGACTGTAAAAATGACCGGCGACATGAAGCCAAAAAGCATCTCTATTCCGCCGGAACTCATCGACACCGGTAATGTCAAAAAAATTGAGACCGCAGTGCTCGATGCATTTAAAGGCGTACTCAATCTCGCGCAGGCCGCCGCTGCCGATGAAATGAAAAGCTTAACCGCCGGCATGAATCTGCCGTTTTAAAAATGCTCTATACCCGATATTCAATGAATAATGATCATTGCGGCTGAAAATTGAAAATTTATGAGACACCTGCTTCCACTTGATAATTTAGTTGCCGCGCTGGAAAAACTGCCGGGCATCGGCAAACGTTCGGCCGAGCGAATCGCATTTGCACTGGCACAGAATCGTGACGGGCTGGCACGCAAACTTGCCGACGCCCTGCTTGCGGCGGATGAACAGGTCGGCAGTTGTTCGCGCTGCGGCAGTATCACCGTAACCAAAGAAAATCCGTGTTCAATCTGCACCGACGGCCGGCGGGCCAATGGCTTGATCTGTGTCGTCGAAAGCGCCGGCGACATTTTAAAAATAGAACACTCCAACAGCTTTAACGGACGTTATCATGTGCTTGGCGGACATCTTTCGCCGGCGCTCGGCAAAGGCATTTCAGAATTGCGGGTTAATGAACTGCTCACACGACTGCAACCGGAAAATATCACTGAAGTAATTGTTGCGCTTGGTACCGATGTTGAAAGCGAAGCCACCGCCAGCTATCTCGCCGAAATTTTATCCAGTCGCAATATAAAAGCGTCACGGCTGGCGTTCGGGCTGCCTTCCGGCAGCGCAATTGCATACGCCGACTCCACTACGCTTCAGCGCGCCATTCAGGGACGTCAATCATTTTGACCACAACAAATACCGGCAAATCTCCGGACATCGTTTATTTCACTGCAACGGCGACGAGGGTCATATCGTCATACTGCGGTTGAGCACCGACGTGACGGGCGAGCTGTTCGCGAATGGTTTGGATGAGTTGATCAACACCGTCATCCGCCCTTTGATCAATCACCTGCTTAAGCCGGTTAATACCCCATTCTTTATTTTTGTTATCAAGCGCCTCATTAATGCCGTCGGTAAAAAGGACAACTGTATCGCCGGGCTCGAGTTGCACGCAAACATCTTCAATTGCAGTGTTAAAAATTTCGGAATCTGCAAGACCGATTGCAATGCCGTTGCCATCCAGCATTTCTACGTTTATACTGCCGGTGCGCTTGAGCAGCGGACGTTCGTGTCCGGCGCGCGCAAATTTCATTGCGCGCGTTTCGGTATTGATGACCATATAAAGCATGGTAATAAACATATCTTCAGCAAGATTGGCGCTGAGTACGTTATTCAGTTCGGACAGCATCAGCGCAGGACTGTGCTGCAGCGGCGCGCGAGCACGCAGTACGCCCTGACAGACGGCCATCATCATCGCACCGGCAATTCCTTTTCCGGAAACATCAGCGATTGCGATCCCAAGCAGATGATTGCCAAGTTCAATTACATCGTAATAGTCCCCGCCGATATCGAAGGCCGGAAGATTGTATGCCGCGATGGAAACCGAATCGATTTCCGGCAGCGTTTGCGGCAGCAGTGAAGCCTGAATCTGGCGCGCAGTTTGCATGCTGCGGTCGAGAATCCGTTTTTCCTCAAGTGCGGCGCGCAGTCCGGCATAGTGAACAGGAACAGAGGCCTGATCGGTCATGGCCTGGTGAAGCATGAGATCGCCGGCCGTAAAAAGCTGTCCATCAACACGGTTGATTAAAACAATGGCGCCGAGCACTTCGTTTCCGAAACGCATTGGAACGGCCATCAGCGTACGGATTTTTAAAAATGCAGCGGTGTAATTTGGAGTGCGGGCATCCAGTTCGGCATCTTCGATAATTATACCGGTTCCGACCTCGGCAACTATGCCGATAATCCCTTCGCCGGCGGCCACCGGCCGGGTTTTTACACACGTTTCAAGAGATTTTGCCGTAGTGAACAGCTGCTCATCTTTTACCTGTTCCGCATCGTAAAGCGGCGGAAAAACGCCTGAAACGGCACGGGCGAAAAGCCGTGTACGGTCGGAATTAAAAAGATAAATTGCGCCGGCGGATGCACCGGCAGTTTTTACGGCGAAAAACAGAATACGAGTCAGCAGAGCATCCGTAGAGATGTCCTCATCTTCCGCGAATACTTCGCCGACATCATGAACAAATTCAAAAATCGTTTCCAGTTCGCGGCGCAACGCAAGATTTTCTTTTCTCTGCCGCCGCCGGCAGAGAGACAGGCGGACGATGATTACTGCCGCCGCCAGTCCGGCAGGAAAAACAATCCAGAATGTGGCGGTCAATGACATAATTCGTTAATTCAGTCTATCGATATCGACCTGAAGATATTCGACCACGCGTTTAAACCGGCAAATGTTTTCATCACCAAGTTTCATCAAGTTTTCATGCGCCTGCAATGCAGTTTCCGCCAGTTCTCTTTTGGTCGAATCAGCCGCTGCGAGCTGTTCCGGCGTGTCAGCCGGAATGTGATATCCGTTATCATTTTCGTAGTGCTTAATCACGCGTGCCACACCGAGCGTCTCAAGCAGCTCACGGTTTTTCGGCGATACATTGATCAGTTCAATTTTTTTATTCTGTTTACTGAGCCGCCATGCAAGCCCGGCAAGTACACCCATAAACGTGCTGTCCATACCGATGCACTCCGCAAGATCTATTACCACAGCGGCAATCCGGTCCTTCGCCGAATATTCGTTGATAAACTGTTTTAGCGCCGCACTGACTTGAAATGACCCGCGGCCGACTACACGTATAAAAACGGTGTCGGCTGTGATCGCTGCCTGCAGATCGTTGCGAAGCTGTTCGTTATCGGCCATATAAAGTCAAAATCCTGAGTGTACAACCCGTTCAAAATTCTATGTGATTCTAGAGGATGCGCGGCGGAGTGCAACCGCTTATTTATTTGTAGGCATTATTCTGCCGGCGCAAGGATAATCACACATTCACCTTTAACGGTCCTGCCGGCATAGTATGCAAGCGTTTCCGGCGGTGTACCGGTGAACAGTTCTTCAAATTTTTTCGTCAGTTCACGCGCTGTAAACATCAGCCGCCCTGCGCCGGCGGCAGCACCGATCTCTTCCACCGTTTTCAAAAGGCGATAAGGTGACTCATAGAAAATTACCGGTACCGGCAGCGCCGCACACTGTTCCAGAATTTTCCGGCGCGCGCCGGATTTGCGCGGTAGAAAACCGGCGAACAAAAAACCGTGTCCGCCGAAACCGCTCAATGCGAGCGCGGTGGTGACTGCCGTTGGTCCCGGCACAGACGTAACCATCAAACCGGCAGCGCGACAGACCATGACGATGCGCGACCCCGGATCGGAGATGCACGGCATGCCGGAATCCGTCACCATTGCAATTGCCGCGCCGGCGCGAATGCGCTCAATAATTTCTTCACAGCGCTGCGCTTCATTAAACTTATGACAACTGATGCAGTGCGTTTTTATGGCAAAATGATTCAGCAGAATTCGCGTCTGGCGCGTATCCTCTGCAATGATCAGTGCGGCGTTCGACAGCGTTTCAACGCCGCGCGCGCTCATATCACCAAGATTCCCGATCGGCGTTCCAACAATATATAGTCCGGCGTCCATACGTTTGTTTTAGTCGAAAGCCTGCGGGTCACAAGCCGAAAATCATACAACCGACGTTTAACTTTCAGACGTTAGACCGTTAACGGCTTCTATAACCTCACAAAGCGGCAGTCCAACCACATTCGAATAGGAACCATTAATTTTCCGTACCATTCCGGCAGCGCCGCCCTGAATTGCATAGGCGCCGGCTTTATCCAAAGGCTCGCCGGTTTTGATATACGCAACAATTTCATCATCAGCTAGTTTGCGAAATTCCACCGCAGTAGAAACGCTGAACGAAACAACTTTGCCGGCGGCGCGCAGACAAACGCCGGTGATGACCTCGTGTATATTTCCGGCAAGCAGTCTCAGCATTTCGCCGGCGTGGTTTTCGTCTGCCGGTTTGCCGAGAATTGTTCCGGCGATGGTGACGATCGTGTCTGCTGCCAGAATTATTTCGTCTGCATTCAACTGAATCGATGCAGCCTTTTCTCTCGCGGTGCGCTCAGTGAATTCTGCCGGCACTTCGCCGGCACGCGGGATTTCGTCAGCTTCCGGCCGGCGGACTTCAAAATCAATTCCGGAGCTGCGTAAAAGTTCGGCGCGGCGCGGGGATCCGCTGGCAAGAATCAGTTTTGGGTTGGTTTCCATTCGCCGGAACGATAGCATTCTCACCGGTTGAATTTTAAGCGGATAATTAAACAATGAGATATAAGCATATGAAAAAACGTGCACTTGTTACCGGCGGCGCCGGATTTCTCGGTTCACATTTGTGCAACGCGCTGCTGAATCGCGATTATCATGTACTGTGCATCGATAATTTTTTTACCGGACGGCACAAAAATGTGGAACATTTAGCCGGCAATGCTTCATTTGAGATTATCGAGCATGATGTTTGCCATCCGCTGCATCATGTTGAAGTGGATGAAATTTACAATCTCGCCTGTCCCGCATCGCCGCCGCACTATCAGCACGATCCGATTCATACCATGAAAACCAGCGTGTTCGGTGCGCTCAACATGCTCGGACTCGCCAAACGCACCGGTGCAAAAATTTTCCAGGCATCCACCAGTGAAGTGTACGGCGACCCTGATGTTCATCCGCAACCGGAAAGTTACTGGGGGCACGTCAATCCGATCGGTGTTCGCTCCTGCTATGACGAAGGCAAGCGCGCCGCTGAAACCCTCTTCTACGACTATCACCGCCGGCACGGTATAAAAATTAAAATCGCGCGCATTTTTAATACCTACGGTCCGCGCATGCATCCGCAAGACGGACGTGTCGTCAGTAATTTTATTATGCAGGCCCTGGCCGGCGATCCGATCACCGTGTACGGCGACGGAAAACAGACGCGCTCATTCTGCTATGTCGATGATTTGATTGCTGCGTTTCTGAAATTAATGGACGCACCGGACGAAATTACCGGTCCGGTTAACACCGGTAATCCCGATGAATTCACTATGCTTGAGCTTGCAGAAAAAGTGATTGGACTCACCGGCTCAAACTCAAAACTCGTCTTCGAACCGCTGCCGTCCGACGACCCGAAACAGCGCCGGCCCGATATCACACTCGCTAAAGAAAAACTCGGCTGGGAACCGCTGATTCCGCTCAATGACGGACTTAAAAAAACGATCTCTTATTTCAAGAATTATGTCTAAACGTTTAGACGGCATAACAGAGCGGCGATAAAAACTTCTGATCTCATTTGTATTCAACGGCTGAGCCGGAAACCGAGACATCCGGCATCCTGAAAAAACAGATGAGCTGCTGGCTGCTCACATCCTGGATGGTATGACGCGCGGCGGTGAATCAATTTTCTTTGGGTGAAGAATCCGGCAGCGCTGTTTTTTCCCGTAATTCAGCAGAGAGCATATCGTCCATTTTCAAGCCGGTGAGTCCGGTAAGCGTTTTAATAAGAGCGATAAGTACAGCGATCATCACCGCCATGCTCGGCAGCATGACGACGATGTAACTCAATCCGGTCATACGCCCTACTTCCGCGGCAAACGCTTCGGTACCCGGTTCGCTTTTTAAAATAACTTTTGCCAACCCGTAATTTAAACCGGCCGAAAGAAAAAATGACGAGGCGAGTCCCCACGTCAACCCGACGAGTCGTTTTTCAAAAATCTGTTCGTTATCACGCTCACGTAGATGTTCATGGATTTTATCGACATCGAACAGCTTGTGATTCATCAATAATTTTTTAATGAGCGGCCACGGTGTTTTTAATGAAATGACAACGGCGAGTCCGATAATCAGCGGGATGGCGGCTTCTTTGCAGGCAATCCATTCGGGCGGCAGTTCCATGATGCTGAAAACACCGGTGAGCAGTACGCTGATGATGCCGAGCAGTGCAATAAAGTCGGTACGCCGTTCTTTTATTAATGTGTGTGTTCCGTAAAGGATCGGAAACAGCAGCGCAATGATCATCGCCTTCACCGGACCGAGATATTTTTCTTTGCTGAGCAGAGTGAGAATCAGAACGGGAATGATAACGTTCAGCATGAGGCTGAACATCGGATTGTCGCTGAACGGTTTTTTCTTTTCGGTCATTTGTTTTCTCACTGGATATACCGGCGTTCAATGCCGGCATTAATGCTGGTTAAAATTTCATACGGAATGGTGCGGCAGATTTTTGAAAGTTCACTTGCCCAGATTTCTTCACCGCCCTGCCGGCCGATCAAAACAGCCTCGTCGCCGGTTTGTGCAGCGAGATCGGGACCAAGATCGACCGTGACCCAGTTCATGCTGACACGTCCGACCACCGCACACCGGCATCCGCGAATCAGTACGTCGCCGCGATTACTGAGCGCGCGGTTATAACCGTCGGCGTAACCCACCGCCAGCGTTGCAATCTGCGTTGGATTTTCAGTAACGTGTGTGCTGACGTAACCGACTGCACAGCCCGCCGGAACCTGTTTGATTTGTACAATCCGCGTTTTCCACTGCAGAATCGGGCGCGTGTGAAACCGCCCGTCCGGATGACCGGTGCCGTAGCCGTACAGCACAATGCCCTGGCGAATGCCGCTAAAATCCCACTCAGGAAAGAAAAGTGCGGCGCGGCTGCTGGAAATATGTTTAAAAATATTTTCCGGTAGAAAATGTAATGCCGTTTCAAAACGTTCAACCTGCATTGTTGCGCCGTGCGGTGAATCCGGCTCAACGGCGGCAAAGTGACTGCACGCACCGGAAATTTTCAGTGCCGGGAATTTTTTAAGTTCAGCGGCCAGCGCTTCAACTCCGTTCCACGGACAGCCGAGCCGCCCCATACCGGTATCAATCTTCAGGTGCACCGGCAGCTCAATTCCCAGCCGCGCCGCTTCAGCTGCCAATGCGCGGGCATGATCACCATTGGCGAGAATCGGAATGATGTGATTCCGATACGCCGTTGCAACATCACCGGAATCGAGCACACCGAGAATAAGAATGTTAACGTCCGGCAGCGCCGCACGAATCTTCAGAGCCTCATCAAGATAAGCCACTGCCAGCCATTTCACACCCGCTTCAGCGGCGGCGCATGATACCGGAATAATTCCGTGGTTGTAAGCATCGGCTTTAACAACAAAAATAATTTCGACATCCGGCGGAATAGAACGGCGCAACGACTGAACATTTTCCTTCAGTGCGCCGAGATCAATTTCCACCCATGAGTGCGTCATATAAAACCTGCCTGCTGAAACCCGCGCTCTGAAAAAACAGCATTATTATTTTTCAGATTTCAGACTTCATTTTTCATTAAAATTTGGCACCCCCGACAGGATTCGAACCTGTGACCGTCGGATTAGAAATCCGATGCTCTATCCAGCTGAGCTACAGGGGTGCAGCATAAAGCAGGTGAAAAGATAGACAAGGGGGTCGGGACAAGGCAAGAAACAAAGTGAAGCACCCCGCCGGCGGAAGCCCGCAGCTTCCGGTCTTCTGCATAATTGCTCCGTTCCGGCAAAACAGTCCGAAGTATGGATTTCATTTTATCCCCCGGCCTTAAAAGCCGGGATTTTCTGCTACGGGTTATAAAAATACAGGCATAATCAGCTTTTACAAACAATCTGTTTTGAAAAATGGAACTTCCCCCGACAAGGGTAGATTGTAAAAGCAAGTGTCCGGTTGAAGCTTTTTGATTCATGCCGCGATTTCCTGATTGAACCGTTCTTCCGCTGTTTCAAAATTTAAAATCTTGCGTGGATAGGTGTTAATCCATAGTTCGATCTCGTGAAGCATTTTTCTGCTGATGCGTCCCGGCTTTCTCCCTTTCGGAATAAACCGCCGGATGAACCGGTTGGTATTCTCATTGCCGCCGCGTTCCCACGCACTGTACGGATGGGCATAATACAGATGCGTCCGCCTGCCCCTGCCAACGGAACGTTCCATTCCCGCATGATCAAGCAGTTCACTCCCGTTATCCGGGGTAATGCTTTTAAATACGCTCCGGAACGCCTCGACCCCCATCTGCCGTTCGATCTCATTGAGTACACGAATCACCGCCGCCTGACTCCGGCTTTTCAGTTTCCGCAGGATCAGCCGCCGGGTTTTGCGTTCCGTTAATGAGAGCAGTGCGCCTTTCTCACTAACGATCAGGTCGATCTCCCAATGGCCGAACTCGCCCCGGGTTTCAACCGCTGCCGGCCGGTCTGTAATACTGTGTCCCGGTGCCACCGCACGCTTACGGATACGGTGAACCGGACGATACCGGCGTTTGCGCTGCCGCTTTTCCCACAGTGACTCATCACTCACCCCGGGGACTCTGCCGTGATTAATCAGATGATAAACCGTTTTCATACACACCGCATAGGGCTCATCTTTCATCCGGTACGCGGCCACCGCCGGAGAGCATCGCTTGAGCGCAATCTGTTCAACCGGAAACGCCGCCAACTGCGGATCGATTACTGCCGGAACCTGCGTTTTCCGCCGGCGTTCATACACCGTCTGACCCCGTACTGCATTATAGCGCTCTTCGGCTGAATCGCGCCCGGTACGGCAGGTCAGCCAGCCGCGCTGACGTTCCCGCCTGACGGTGCGTTCCGACCGTCCGAGCAGCCTTGCGATGTGAACTGCGGTTTCGCCGGAACGCAACAGCACTTCAATCTGAATGCGTTCTTCCTGACTCAACTGTTTTCCTTTGCGCGGGTGAGGTGTGCTACGCTCTGCCTGTTCCATGCCGATGTTCCTTTCCTTTGTTTTCACTGAATGAAGAAAGGTTCATTCTGGCATGGAATTTTTCCGCCTCCAACCGGACTCTTGCTTTTACAATCTACCAACTTCCCCCGACAAGCAACGAAGTCTCTGTGACATGAATCATACTTTAGGGGTTTCGTATTTTAGTGAACTGCTCCACAGGCTTCAGCCCGTGGAGCGGTTCACTATATTTTCAAACAAAAGCCCGCGAAAAATTATAAGTTTACAGTCTAAGATCTTCTCAATCTGAATTCCTCATCAAGCCGCTCTGAAATTTCATAAAGATCTTCCATTCGATTTCTGAGAGCCTTTAAAAGCCTGTACGCCGGGTTAATCAAAAAAAACGCTTCTTTTTCGACACTGATATGCCTGGATAAATTGTAAAAATCGAGCCGTTTAAGTTGACAGGGTTTAATCAATGCATTAATTTTAGTGTAATAGGTCGCAGAAACACAAAATAAGGACGTGCAGTTATGATGAAACGCAGAGAGTTTATATCAACAACAGCAATGGCAGGAACCTTTGCTGCGTCGACGGCAGGAGTTACGTTAAAACGGAAACGCCCGAATCTGCTGTTTGTTTTTTCTGATCAGCACCGCCGGCAGGCCATGGGGTTTATGCATGAAGATCCGGTGATCACGCCGGTGTTTGACGATTTTGCCAAACGCGCGCTTGTTTTTACCTCGGCGGTAGCGGAAGTGCCGATTTCATCGCCGAACCGCGCGTGTCTTTTAACGGGCTGCTATACACAGAATAATACGGTGCACAGTAATGACTGCGCACTGCCGCTGACCGGCGAAACGCTGGGCGATGTGCTAAAGCAGAACGGCTACAGCACTGGTTATGTCGGAAAGTGGCATTTAAACGGCGATCCGAAAGGGCATCATAAAGATTTTGTGCCGCGCGACCGGCGGCACGGCTGGGATTACTGGTTTAAGAGTGTGATGCACTGGCATTTTACGCCGACCTATTACGGCGACACGCCGGAAATTATTCGTGAAGAGGGCTGGATACCGGAGCGCACAACGGATAAAGCGCTTGATTTTATTCTGAATAAAAACGCGGTGCGCGATACATCTAAACCGTTTGCGCTGGTTGTTTCGTATGCGCCGCCGCACAACGGCGGCGGCCCGGGATTTGAAACAAAATGGAATCCGGGCAAGCCGCAGAAAACATTAGGTTACGGTTATGCCGCGCCGGAGCGGTTTGAAGCGCTGTATCAGCCGTGCGAAAAACTTGAGCGCCGCCCGAATGTGAGACCGGTCGGGAAAATGCAGGATTCCTCCTGCGAAACACTGCCGGGATATTTCGGTGCAATTACATCGATTGACGAACAGTTCGGGCGGATGCTTGAAGCGTTGAGAAAAAACGGCGAGCTGGAAAATACAATTATTGTTTATACGGCGGATCACGGCGAAATGCTGGGGTCGCAGGGACGCATGACCAAAGGAATCTGGTATGAAGAATCCATCGGCGTGCCGATGCTGATTTCGTGGCCGGGAAAAATTCCCGCCGGAAAAACGGACGAACCGTTCAATAGCATTGATTTAATGCCGTCGCTGCTCGGCCTGATGGAACTGCCGGTTCCGGCGCGGGTGGACGGCACGGATTTTTCGCCGCTGATGCGCGGACAGGAAATGGAAACGCCCGGCAAAGCGTTTATTCAGTTTGACAAAGGACTGTTTTACGGAAATCAGGAAGCCGACCGTTACTGGCGCGGCGTCCGCACAAAAAAATATACCTATGTGCTGACGCAGGCCGTATACAAAAGTATGTCCGGCGACGGCTGCGAAGTATTATATGATAACGAAAACGATCCGTATCAGATGAAGCCGGTTTTTCGCGGTCAGGATCAGGACGAAGTAATGGATGAATTGAAAGCTGAAGTGGTTGCGTGGCTGGATTCCACCAGCGATCCGTTCATGGAAAAATTCTGGAAAAAATAATCATGCGTGTTCTGTTAAAACGGTTGTGTCTGTTCATCGTATCATTAAACGCTGCGGCGGCGGAGCTGAGCTGGCGGATGCCGGCGCTGAAAGAAAATGCGGTTCCGGCGTTGAACACCGGTTTTGAATTCGACGAAGAAACGCTGCGTAAAGGAATTCATCTTGAACCGGCGAAGCCGTATGAATGGGTTTTTGCACCGGCGGAAAAAATCAGCTTTCATCTTTTTTCGGATGCAAAACTGCGCGCCGGCGATGTGTTTCTAACGGCGTGGAACTGGAACGGTGATGCCGTATGGCAGAAACAGTTGTGCGCGCCGTTCGATGAACAGATTTCATTTTCTGTTGAAGGACGCGGCACGTGGCTGGTGACGCTCGATCTGTTTGAATCCGGCGAATTCGTCAGCCGGTTGGCGAAAAGTTTCGCGGTGCTGCCATCGAACGAACTTAAAAGAAATTTCTGGGGCATGGACGGAGAGTTTTTTCTCGGCTCCTGTTTGTTTCCGTGCCGGACGGGCTGGACAAACAGCTTCGGCGCAATGACACCGCCGGGATTAACCGACCGGCAGACAACACAGCGCGAGCTGGCGCTGGATGCGCGGCTCGGCTTGAAAATTGAACGCTTTGATAACGATGCACTGATGCTGGACAACCGCTCCACCGCCGGATTCCCGGCAGATTTTTCACGGCTCGACAGCATTGCGGATATGATTTCCGACGCCGGTTTGGATCTGGCCTTGCAGATTATTCCGCTGCCGTGGATGACGCGCAAAGATTATGCCGACGCCGGACATGCATTCTGGATGAGTCCGCCGGAACCGGAAGCGTATTCTCAACTGGTTCAGCAGTTTCTGCTCCGTTATTCCGGCAGAACGGCGTTTATGGAAATCATGAACGAGCCGGATAATCTGCATTTCTGGGTCGGCAGCGGACAGGAATATGTTAATCTGTTTCAAACGGCGCTCACTGCGCGCAAATCCGTGCGCGCCGCGCCGCGCCGGCTTGCGCCGCTGCTGGCGGGCGGGATGACGCCGCTGAAAGCACCGGATGTGAAATCGGAAGAAGATCCGGTAAAGCGCGCGCGGATGCAGGAAATCGTCAGCGGAACAATTGACGCGCCGTATCTTTCATTTCATGCGCACGGCACGCTGGAGCGCGCGCGCAAGCACATGGAAATTCTGCGCGAAATGTGCACCGTCGCCGGCAAGCCGGATATGCCGTTCGTACAAACAGAAGGCGGTATTTGTGCGTGGAGTCTGGCGAATGAAAAAATTCAGGCGATAACGGCGCTGCAGAAAGTGTTGTATGCCTGGGCGAATAACACACGCGGCTGGTTGTTCTATGCAACCCGCTGGCACGGCGGGCCAAGAGTTCAGATTCCGGCGAAAGACGGCGGAACGCCGGCGGGCTGGGGTTATCTGGATTATTATTTCTGCCCGCGTTTTGCCTATGGCGCCATCGGAGCATTTGCGGATGTTTATGCCGGCGCGCATTTTGAACGGAAGCTGGCGGAAACAGATTCTTTCTTCGTGTATGAATTTTCAAAAGGATCCGACCGGCTGATCAGCTTTTTTGTCCTGCAGAGCGATGCCGGTCCGGCGCCGGAAAAAACAATTTCAATTCGCACCGTCGCCGACCGTGCGGAATTAATTGATGCGATGGGTAATATTATTTCTACGCCGGCGGAAAGAACCATCACACTCACCGCCGGTGTTTATCCGCAAACACTGCGTTTGAAAAATGCAACAGAGGCGGAGCTGGTTCCATGATGCGGATGCTTCCGGTTTTGTTGTTGAGCGGACTCTCCTTAGCGGGGCAGTCCGTCTTCAACCTTGCGCCGGAAATGCGGCGGGTTGAAACGGAAGCGACGTTGAGTTCCGCCGGCTGGCTGCAGGAAACCGCCGCTATTCGCGCCGGTTTTTCAATTGAACCGGAAACGCCGTTCAACTGGATTTTTTCTCCGGGCGAGACCGTTCAGCTCCGGTGTACATCCGGCAATATCCAGCGCGGCGAACTGCACTTAACGGTTTGGGACTGGAACGGCATTCCGGTTGCAAAAAAAACGCTGCGCTGTCCGGTTGACGAAACACTGATTTTTAACATCACCGGCCGCGGAACCTGGCTGCTGACGCTGGATCAGGTTGAGAATGGAACAGTTGCTGCGCGCCTGCCGAAAAGTTTTGCAGTGCTGCCATCGAATGAAGCGCAGCGAAGCCGCTGGAGTATGGACGGAGAATTTTTTCTCGGGTCGTGCATGTTTCCGGCGCGGCTGAACGGTAAAAACAGTTTCGGTCCGTTCTGTCCGGCGCCGTTGACGGCGGATGAAACAGTTAATAAAGAACTCGAACTGGATGCGCGGTTGGGACTGAGCATTGAACGGATCAGCTGTTCGGCGCTGGTGGACAGCAACCGGAAATCCGGCGGGTTTCCGGTCGATTATTCAGCGCAGGATCAGCTGGTTGATTTGATCGCCGGAAAGGGATTTCAGGTTGCACTGCAGCTGGGCGGCCTGCCGTGGATGCAGCGCGCCGGAAATTCCGGTGCGGCGGCGTGGTGGCAGCTTCCGCCGGAAACTGAATGTTTCCGGCGCTTCGCCGGAGAATTTCTCTCCCGGTATGCAAAACACGCCGCATTTGTTGAAGTGATGAACGAGCCGGATAACGATCATTTCTGGCGTGGAACCGCAGATGAATATATTGAGATTTTTCAAATTGCGGCGGAAGAAAGCCGCAAACTTTCCCGGCCCGTTAAACTGCTTTGCGGCGGACTGACGCCGCTTGCCGCGCCGGATGATCTGATTAAACAAGAGAAGACAACCGGAATTTTAACGGCGGCGCTCGATTCACCGTTTATTCCGTTTCATGCGCACGGCGATTTAACACGCATTCGCACGCATTATGAAAATTTGAATGCCATCGCAGAACGCGCCGGCGCTAAAAACATTTCATTCATTCAAACCGAAGGCGGTGACGCGGCGTGGCGGCTTGATAAAGAAATCTCCCAGGCCGTGACGCACATGCAGAAACTTTTCTTCGGCCGGGCGAACGGTGCCGAAGGCTGGCTGTTTTATGCGACCCGCTGGCAGGGCGGTCCGCGTATGCAGATTCCGCCGGCGGACGGCGGGACGCCGGCGGGCTGGGGCTATCTGGATTATTATTTCTGCCCGCGTTTTGCCTACGGCGCGATCGGCGCATTTGCAGATGTGTATGCCGGTGCGCGTTTTGAACGCAAGCTTGCCGAAACAGAGGATCTGTTTGTCTATGAATTCTCCCGCGGTAATGACCGGCTGATTGCATTTTTCACGCTGTTTCAAACACGTGCCGGCGGAACGAAGAAAAACATTTCCTTCAAGGCGGATGCCGGCGGAATCCAGCTGCTGGACGCCATGGGCAATGTTGTGCGGACGTTTTCTGCCGGAACGGCTGCCGTCACGGCATCGGCTTATCCTCAAACACTGATTTTTAAAAATGCTTCGACCATTAATTTACAGGAATCGAAATGAATTACGGACGGGTTACACTGCCTGCTGAAGCGGGCTATGAAAAAGAGACAGCGGAGCTGATGCGCCGGTGGGGTGCGGATGCCGTGCGCAATTCTGACGGCACGGAACTTTCCGCCGGCATCAACGCACTGGGCGCAACGGTATATTCTACGCTGTGTCTGATCCGCGCCGATCAGGATTATGCCTATGCGCACCGGCAGTTTGTACACCACCGCGTTTTAATGAGCGATCCGCGCACAGCGGGAAATTCTCCGCTGACAATTGAACTGCTCGCCGGTTTTTTCGCGCGCCAGTTTGAAATCGATTGGGACGACGATCCGCAAAACTGGTGGGAAGTGATCGATCGCACAACCGGTGATCTTGTCGCGCCGGAAAACTGGAGCGCGGATAAAAATTCCGGAACAGTGATCATTCAAGCGCCGGCGCCGGGACATGTTTATACGGTGAACTTTTTTGTCCGGCAGATCTGGGAGCCGACGTCGATGTATAACCATCTGACCAACGGCTGGACGCGCCGCGAAGCGATGGGAATTGATCCGCGTTTCCCCTCCGCCGGAAATTATCTGCTCGACTGGTTGAAACACTGGTTGGAAAAAAATCCGGAGGTGGATGTCGTGCGGCTGACATCGCTCTTTTATCATTTCACCATTACCGGCGGCACCGACGGTTCGCCGCGCCATACCGACTGGTTCGGCTATCACGATGCCGTCAGTCCATATGCACTGGAACTCTTTGAACAGGAACACGGCTACCGTCCGGCGCTCGAAACATTTATTGACGGCGGAAGTTATAACGGTGCGCACCGGATTCCCGATCAGGCGGTGAAAGACTGGATGGATTTCGTTCAGAAATTTGTCCGCGCCTATGCCGGCAAAGTGAATGAACTGATTCACGCCGCCGGAAAAATTTCGATGTTCTTTTTCGGCGATCACTGGATCGGCGCCGAGCCGTACCTCGCCGGGTTTCCTGAAACCGGATTCGATTATGTTGTCGGTTCTGTAACCTGCGGCGAAGATTTGCGCCGGATTGCCGACATTCCCGGCAGCATCAAAAAAGAGATACGCATGCAGCCGTATCTTTTTCCGGACTTGTTTGACGGTCAGCATAACACCGCCGGAACCGCCCGGCAGATGTGGGTTGCGGCGCGGCGTGCACTGCTGCGCAATCCGGTGATCGACCGGATCGGTTACGGCGGATATTTAAGTTTAGCGGCGAAAGATGAAGCGTTTGTTGCGGCAGTGGAATCCATCTGCAACGAGTTCCGCGATATTATTGAAACGGTCGGCGGACAGAAGCCGTACACCGTGGCGCGTGTCGGAATTTTAAATGCGTGGGGCAGATGCCGGTCGTGGATGACCGGTCCGCGCTGGTATGAAAAATTTAACGGGCGCGGACTTTCTGAAGCGCTTTCCGGTCTGCCGTTCGACGTTTCATTTTTGAATTTTGACGATATAAAAACCGGTGCGCTGGATTCAATTGACGTGCTGATTAATGAAGGTCGCGAGGGTTCGGCGTGGAGCGGCGGAAAACTGTGGGCGGATCTGGATGTGCAGGAAAAAATTCGTGCATTTGTAAAATCCGGCGGCGCGCTGCTTGGCGTCAGCGATCCATCGGCACACGCCGGTGCGAACCGTATTTTCCAATTGGCGGATGTCTTCGGTGTCGATAAAGAATCCGGCGCAACACGGAATTGCGCGCCGGCGAAAACCGTGCCGCCGGAAAACCATTTTTTAAAGAATCTGCCGGTACCGGCGCTGGAAACCAATGTGTTTCCGGCACAGCCGACGGTGCAGATTCTAGCCGCGCAAAACAATCATGTTTTGCTGGCCGCGCATGAATACGGCGCCGGCCGCGCAGTGTATCTTTCGCGGATTGATTGTGTTCCGGAACAGGTACAGGCGTTGCGCCGGATTCTGCTGTGGCTCGCCGGCAAGGAGGATGAGCTGAGCCAATGCAGTTCGGAAAATCCGGCAGTGGATGCGGTATTTTTTCCGGCAGTAAACCAATGGATTGTGGCAAACAACAGTCCGGCGCCGCAAACGGCGGCGGTGTATAATCCGGCGGGCGAAAAAGAAATTTTTAAATTACAGCCGTATGAGCTGCAGAAAGGTGCACGATGAAAAAAATAATTAGAATGATAATGGCGCTTTCCGGATTTTCGGTGGCGACTGCCGCCGGCAATGAAAAACCGAATGTGGTTTTTATTCATCTGGACGATCTGGATTTTAATGAAATCAGCTGCTATCGGGGATCCGGCTTGGTGCTGTCGCCGCACATGGATCAGCTCGCGAAAGACGGCATGAAATTTTTGCGTGGATATGTCACCAGTCCGGTTTGCGTTCCGAGCCGCTATGCGTTTCTCACCGGAAAATATGCCGGCAAAAATAACCGGCTGGCGCAGGAAATTCCGGCGGATAAACCGGTGAGTCTGGAGAATGTTGAACTGCAGGGGAAATCCGGCGTGTTCATCGAAGCGGGCGGCGGAGAAAAAACAATTGCGCATTATTTTAATGAACTGGGCTATGCCACGGCGATGGTCGGCAAATATCATAACGACCGCATTTCGCTGCAGCGCCCGTATCTGAATTTCGGCAGCGATGCGCGTGATCCGGCGGCACTGAAAAAACTGAAAGAGCATTATGCGGAAACTGTCGCGCGTGTAAAAGCGCAGACCGGTTTTGATGTGGTTGACCGCCTTTACTGGGAGAATAAAGAGGCGTTTCCGATTGAAGAAATTCAGTTTGATAATTCACCGTGGGTAACGGAAGGAGCGATTCATTTTATTCGTGCGAACAGCAAGCAGCCGTTCTTCCTTTATTATGCCAGTCCGCTGCCGCACGGCATTGCTTCGTCCGACGGTATGCAGGTGAATCTGCGTAAGCGCGATCCGCGCGCGACGCCCGCCGGTTTTCTGGAAAATGTTCCGGATGTTCAGCCGCCGCTCGACGATGTGTTTGCGCGGGTGTCCGCTGCCGGAATTAAAAATGAAAATGCGGCGATCATCACCTGGCTCGACGATTCAGTCGGTGCGCTGCTGCGCACGCTCGAAGAAGAGGGCATTGCGGAACGCACGATAGTGGTTCTGCTCAGCGATCATCAGAGCGCCGGAAAACGGATGCTGTATGAAGCCGGCGTGAATGTTCCGATGATTGTGAAATGGCCGGGGGTGGTGAGCGCCGGAACAGTTTGTGGCCGGCTGGCGGCGTCGATCGACTGGCTGCCGACGCTGGTTGAAGCAGTGGGCGGAATTGTAAATCCCGGCGCGGTTGACGGTGTGAGTTTACTGCCGCTGCTGAAAGGCAGCTCGTCGCCGGTACGCGAAAGTATTTTTCTTGAATTCGGTTTTGCCAAAGGTGTGGTGACGGAGAAGTGGAAATATATTGCACTGCGTTATCCGCCGGAACTTCAACCGCTGCTGGAAGCGGATAAAGTGATCTGGGACGGATCGACGCGCGGTTCGCCGCAATGGTTCCGCCGGAAATTTCCGGCGTACTCCGACTGCGATCAGCTGTTTAATTTAAATGATGATCCGGCGGAACAGAAAAATCTTGCCGCCGATCCGGCATTTGTGCCGGTGCTGCAGGAAATGCAAACGCTGCTGAAACAATACGCCGCCGGACTGCCGCATGTGTTCGGCGAATTTAAAACCGGCAAATAAATTATGAAAAAATCGCTCATCACATCAACACTTGCGCTCGCCGGAGGACTGCTCGGTGCGGCGGAAAACAGCCGGCCGAATTTTGTGTTTGTGCTGCTGGACGATGTCGGTCCCGGCTGGATTCCGCCGTATGCAAAACGGCTGACGCCGGAAAACATAGAGCCTGAAATTGTCGAACTGTACCGGCAGTGGAAAGGCAAAGCCGCCGGAGTTGATCTGGAACGGCATATTTTAACGGCGCAAGAGGCGATGCCGGCGCTCGCAGCACTGGCGGATAACGGCGTGGTGTTTGACCGCGCGTTTGCAACGGCGTCTATCTGCGGACCGTCACGTGCCGGACTTTTAACCGGAACGTTTCAACAGCGCTGGCGCATCTATGATAACGCGGATATTGAACAGACCGGTCTGTTGAAAACCTTTCCGTGTCTGACGCAGCCGCTCAAACAGGCGGGTTATGAATGCGGGGTGGTCGGCAAATGGCACATCGCGCGGAATGATCCTGCCGCCGCCGGTACGCCGGGCTTTAAATCGTCGGCGATTGCCGGTGATCATCCGCTCGATCAAGGCTTCACCTATTATTTCGGTTACAACTCTTATGCAACCACCTATTACGAATCCGCCGATCTTTGGGAAAACCGCAGTGCCGTTCCGAAACGCCCCGCCGGCGAATTTCTGACGGATCTGTTTAATGAAAAAGCACTGGCATTCGCTGGCAACGCTGTAAAAAACAGCAAACCGTTCGTGTTATATTACAGTCCAATGTCGAACCACGGACCGCTTGATCCGCCGCCGGATCATTATACCGACCACTTTAATTCCGGCATTCGTTTTACCGATCAGTTCGCCGGGCACCTGCGTGCTGTGGATGATTTTCTGAAAAAAATCGGCGATCTGCTGAAACAGAATGGACAGTTCGATAATACACTGTTTGTTTTTTCAACGGACAACGGTCAGCCGATCAATATGCCGCCGTACAACGCGCCGTTCAAAGGCGGCAAAGGCACCGGCTGGATCGGCGGACTGCGCGTGCCGCTCATCATTTCCGGCGCCAGCGTCACCCGGCGCGGAACCACCGCCGGCGTCGTTTCACTCATCGATATTTTTCCGACGTTTATGGATGCCGTCGGAATTGCTCTGCCGGAAAATATTGACGGGAAATCGCTGCGTCCGTTTTTAGCGGAGCAGGCCGAGTCAACACCGCGCGCAATTCTGCCGGCGGCAGGCCTGCACTCCACGCGCTGGTCGTACGGCTATGAACTTGGCGAACGGAACCGGCAGGACTCGACGCGCTGTCCGCTGTTCGGCGCATTAATTACAACGGACGATGTTTTGCTGGTTCGCACTGCAACGGTGCCCGGGTTATATAAAAAATTCCCCGCCGGAATTCCGGCGCAGGAAGAGCTGTTTGGATTCACTGCCGATCCGATGCTGTTGAAAAATGTGACAGAGGAATTTCCGGAAAAAACATGGCGGATGAGAAGTGAATTGCATGCGTGGCTTGAAACGGTATCCCCGCCGGCGCTGAATCATGAAGCCCGCTTTGAAGAACTGCTCGATTTGACAAAATAAAGAATGGAGGAACCCAGTGAATCAGAAAAAAATTATTATTACATATATGCTCAGCCTGTTAACTTTTTTGAACGGAGCGTTTGGGCAGTATCCCGCTCCGTTTGTGTCGCAGGCGTTGCAAAAAAACAGCCGGCCGGTGCTGGAAGAGGTTGTTCCCGGAACCATCTGGATTGATGCGGAGGATTTTTCAGATTACGGCGGCTGGTATCACGATACGCAGTTTATTCACCTGATGGGTTCAGGATATCTTCTCGCCGGCGGAACCGGCACGCCGGTTAAAGATGCGGTTACAACAATCTCAGTGAAAAAACCGGGATCGTATACATTATGGGTGCGCTCAAGAAACTGGGATGCCGGGTTCGCGCCCGGAACATTCAAGGTTCAGGTCGGAGAAAAAATCAGCGGACTTCTGGGCAATGATCCCGGTGAAGAATGGGTGTGGCAGAACGGCGGGTCGTATGATTTAACGGCAGGCGAAACCGGACTCCGCCTGATGGATCAGACCGGATATTACGGCCGCTGCGACGCGCTGGTTCTGACGCTGGATCCGGCATTTGTTCCGCCGCCGTTTGAAGCGCTGGCGGATGCGCGCGCGAAATATACAGGGTTGGATTTGCAACCGGAAATTTTTGACGGATTTGATGTGATCGTTATCGGCGGCGGACCCGCCGGAACGTCGGCCGCGATTGCGGCGGCACGGCACGGCGCCAGAACTGCGCTGATTCAGGACCGTCCCGTACTGGGAGGAAACAGCGGTTACGAATTTGCAGTCCGTATGAACGGCGCCGGTTCCAAAAACGCGCACATGCGTGAAGGCGGAATTATTAATGAGGCCGTAATGATGCACGCCATCAGCACAAGCGGCGGATTCAGCCCGGCGTTTCAGCAGCTTGCGGATGCCGAAACGAATCTGACCGTGTTTTTAAATATGCGGGTGGATGGTGTATTGATGACATCCGATGAAGTCATTAAAGGCGTGAAAGCGGTACATACGCTGGACGGACGTCGCTTTGAATTTTATGGAGCGCTGTTTATTGATTGTACGGGTGACGGCTGGGTCGGATATTATGCCAGCGCTGATTTCCGGCTGGGACGTGAAGCCAGATCAGAATTTAATGAAGCTGTTGCGCCGGAACTGGCGGATAATATCACCATGAGCGCCTGTCTGAACAGTGAAGGCGGGCCGCTGTTAAGAAATACAGGATCGCCGGTTCAATTCACGCCGAAACCGTGGGCAGCACAGCTTCCGAAAGGTTTTTCCCGTCCTATTGCCGGGCTGGGAATGCGCTACTGGTGGATCGAATATCCCGGCGATACTGATGATCTCTGGCAGGCGGAAGAGGCGCGCGATTATCTGATTCGAATTTCTTTCGGCTATGTGGATTTTTTAAAAAACCGGTGGCCGGAAAAATTAAAGGCGGAGAAATATGATGTAGATAATGTCGGCGTGTTTTTAGGCCGGCGCGAATCACGCCGCCTGGAGGGAGACTATGTATTAAATCTTAATGATGTTCTGGGCGCGCGCTGGTTTGAAGATTCAATTACGCATTACGGCTGGTATGTGGATGTGCACCATCCGTTAGGAATTTTTTCCACCGAGGGACCTTTTGAGTGCAATTACAGAGTGCCGATGGGCGGCGGAATTCCGTTCAGGTGTTTGTATTCAAAAAATATTACAAATCTCTTAATGGCCGGACGATGCATTAGCGTGTCGCATTATGCGCTGGGAACCACACGGATTATGATGACCTGCGCAACGACCGGCCAGGCCGCCGGAACGGCGGCGGCGATGGCTGCCGGACGCGGAATCACTCCGCGGGATGTCGGCCGCGATCATATCCATGAGCTGCAGCAGCGTCTGCTGCGTGATGATCAATATATTCCGGCGCTTAAAAATGAAGATCCGGCGGATCTGGCGCGCAACGCGGTTTGCACCGCATCCAGCGTACAGGATGTGTGGGAAATTGATGCGGATTATTACCGGCGTCCGGGAACGCTGCAGAAAGGCGTAAAAACACTGCCGCTGTGCGCGCGGTGGGTGATGTGTCCGGTGGGAAAACAGCAGAAGATCGGTACGCTGAATTTCTATGTTGAAAACACGCAGAAAACAGACTGCGAAGTTTTTCTTAATATTCATGCATCGCTGCAGTTCCGCGATTTTAAAAATATAAAGGCGGCGGTAAAAATCCCGGTTACAATTCCGGCGAATTTCAGCGGAATATTGCCGGTGGAAGTGAATCAGAACATCGCCGGAAAATTTCTGGTCATGCGGTTTTCAGAAAAATCGGGTTCGGCCGCGAAGGTCTACTGGCTGCAAAGCCAGTCAAATCCGCCGCAGATGTGTTCGTTTTTCTCATACAAAGGCGAAGAAGTGTATGAGGACAAAACACTTCCGGCATTCTTTGCGCAACCGGCGCTGCAATGGGATTATGACTTTTCGGCGGAAAATGTGATTAACGGACTGACCCGCTGTCTGCCGGACGGCTCGGTAAATATGTGGTCGTCGGATCCGGCTCAGCCGCTGCCGCAGTGGGTTCAGCTGGCTTGGGAAAAACCGCAGGAAATCAAAGAAGTGCGTCTGATATTTGATACAAACCTTGACCGCTGGCAGTACGTCGATAATCCAGGAATTCCTGAGCGCGTCAGCGATTATGAACTTCAGGCGTGGATTAATCATTCGTGGCAGACGATTGCTGCGGAGCGCGGAAATATTCAGCGTTTGCGCATTCATCAGCTTGATCCGGTAACAACCGATCGCCTTCGCGTGCTGGTTACGAAAACCGGCGGCGATGCGTCCGCGCGTATTTTTGAAATCCGGGCATATTAATTTGCAGGAGAAAAATTATGATCAACAAAAATCTGCTGACCGCCGGAATTGCGTTTTCTTTTTCCGGAACAATTCATGCGGAAAAAATTTCGGTGCCGAATATTGTAATTATTCTGACGGACGATCAGGGCTATGCCGATACCGGTTTTCAAGGCAGCAGCGATATTAAAACACCCTTTCTGGACGGTATGGCGAAAGAAGGCGTGCGCTTTACGGAAGCGTATGTGACATACCCGGTTTGCGGCCCGAGCCGCGCCGGTTTAATGACCGGACGGATTCCGCAGCGGTTCGGATTTGAACGCAATCCGGCGTATGACCGGACCGATCCGACGATCGGCCTGCCGTTGAGCGAAAACACGCTGGGCGATTTGATGAAGTCTGCCGGATATCGTACCGGCGCGGTCGGTAAATGGCATCTTGGCGATCATCCGCAGTTTCATCCAAACCGGCGCGGGTTTGATTATTTTTACGGATTCACCGGCGGTGGACACCGTTATTTTCCGGCGGAATATGCAGCGCTGCGGAAGAATTCCGGCAGTTCCGAGTATTTAACACCGCTGGAACGCAACGGAGAACCGGCGGAAGAAACCGGATATCTGACGGATATTCTGACGCGTGAAGCGCTGCAGTTTATCCGGGACAGCAAAGATACGCCGTTCTTTTTGTACCTTGCATATAACGCGCCGCATACTCCGCTGGAAGCGACTGAAAAATATCTGTCGCGGCATCAGGATATTCAGGATAAAAACCGCCGCACGTATGCCGCAATGCTCAGTGCAGTGGATGACGGTGTCGGCGAAATTCTCAGCCTGCTTGACGAGTTGAATCTTAAACAGAATACCCTGATTTTTTTCCTGTCGGATAACGGCGGTGCATGGAACAACGGATCGAACAATCAGCCGTTGCGCGGCGGGAAAAGCAGTTTGTACGACGGCGGTGTGCGGGTTCCGTTTTTGATGAGCTGGCCCGGAGTTCTGCCGGAAAATAAAGTGTATGAACTGCCGGTTTCGTCGCTGGACATTGCGGCGACAATGGTTGCGGCTGCGGGCGCAGCGCCGTCCGCCGACCGGCCGCTGGACGGTGTAAATCTGGTTCCGTATGTCGCCGGAAAAAATAATGAACGTCCGCACCGGATGCTGTGGTGGCGCAAGTTTGATCAGGACCGGTATGCCATTCGTTATGATGATTTGAAGTTGGTAAAAACCGGACCGGCGGTTCAGTTGATGAATTTATCGAACGATATCGGAGAAAAAATAGATTTAATCAATCAGTATCCGGAAAAAGTGGACCAGCTTAAAGCACTGTGGGATGAACTGGAAAAGGAAATGATTGAACCGGTATTTCGCGGATTATCCGGTCCGCAGAAATGAACACAGCAACAGAAAGGAGACGGAAGCAGATGAAAAGGTTAGTCGCTATAGCAGGTATCGTTTTATTGGCCGCCGGTTTTGCATCGGCCGATCAAGTTGAAGGAATGACCAAAGAAGAATATCTCCGGTTTGCCGAAAGACTGGCGCAGAAAAAAGGCTGGAATTTCAGCAAAGAAAAAGCGGAAGCAAAGTTCGAGATGATGGATGCAAATAAAGACGGAATTCTGACTAAAGAAGAACAGGCCGTTTATCAAAAGTAGCATTGCCTGCCGGTTTCTCAAAAATCAGCGGAAATACCCCGTGGTTTACCGCGGGGAGTTTAGCTGAATTTCAAAAAGAAAAACTGAAATGAAAAAAACGGCAAACATAATGTTACTTATGGCTGTACTGAAAAGTTTTGCCGCCTTTTCTGATACGGTCGAGGATACATCATCTTTTCAAACGAAAATTGATGTCTGGCAGGCCGACCGGCTTGAACGATTAACGATAAACATCCGTTCATATCCCCGTTCTGCGCCGGTTTACCGGAATGTTCTGTATAAACAGACGAATGACTGGTTCGGCCTGATAGGTATTTACATGCCAAATGAAAATGCACAAAAACCGGTGCCGGTTATTGTCTGGTTTCATGGCGGTGGATGGCAGCTGGGTGCAAAAGAAGATATTGACACATTAGTTTTAGAGGAGATGACCGGTAGAGGATTTGCGGTTGTATCGGTCGGCTATCGTCTGTGCAACTTTGATCCCGATAATGTTCTTATCCACGACTGTGTTACCAATTGTAAGGACAGTATCCGGTTCCTCGTAAAAAATGCGGAAAAATACAGTTTTGATTCAGAACGGATTGCGGTCTGGGGCGGATCCGCCGGAGGTCATCTGGCACAAATGACAGCACTGAGTCCGCCGGAATCTTTTCCTGGCGATCCATCTCTTCTGCCGCATTCCGTTCAGCCCGCCGCCGGAATTTCGTGGTTTGGTCCGTCGGACTTTGTACATTATCAGTTATTTGATCTGGCCTCAGACGCGGCCTATCATCATCGCTGGCGAAACCGTATTTTCATCGCAGGCACTTCGCCGGAAGAAGTTATCCGGATAAAACAGGAGATCAGTCCGGTTCTGTATATGAAGAAAGATTCACCGCCGATGATGTTTGCTCTCGGCGATACGGACCGGACGATTTCATACCGGCAAATGGAATTGATGCAGAGCCGCGCAGAAGAAGTCACCGCTTCGTTCCGGTTTCTTACTGTAGCAAATGCAGGACATGGCTGGAAAAAAGATGCTGAATACAATCCGGTTCCAGTGAAACCGGAAATCGTAAAACAGTGTGCAGACTTTATTGCTGAGCAGTTAAATCGATGAAAGATGTTTGATTAATGAAAAGAAGCATAATAAAAAATTTGATGACGGTATTAAACTGCGGAGTCTCGCGTGCAGTTTGTTTTGTTTCAATTTTCAGTGCGGCAAAAGCCGCAGAAAAGCCGCGGCCGAATGTTCTGTTTCTGATGGTTGATGAAATGCGCTGGGATGCCATGAGCTGCGCCGGGCATCCGGTGGTAAAAACTCCCAATCTTGACCGTTTAGCAGAAAACAGCGTTCGTTTCAGCCGGGCCTACAGTGCTTCTCCGGTCTGTGTTCCGGCGCGGAATTCATTATTTACGTCACGGTACACACCGGTGCATGGCGTTCTTTCAAACAAGCACAATGTTAACGCCGGTGAAATTTTTCTTCCGTCAATTTTTCAGTATTTCGGTTATAAAACTGCAATTTCAGGGAAACTTCATTTTCAGCCTAAAGGACCGGACTACGGCTTTGATGAATTTTATTCTTATCGAAATGAAGGTACGCAATTTGAAAACAGTTATGACTTTTTTATAACACAGAAATACGGCGATCCGGTGAAGAACCGGTATTCACGAAAACCCGGAAGTCAGATTTATGCGAGCGATCCGCTTGGCCGTGATTACGGGGAATATGCGCATGATATTGCGGATTACGAAACATCATGGATCGGAAGATATGCCGTTGAGTTTATCCGGCGGCAGAATACCGGCCGGCCATGGTTTCTTTTTACATCATTTAACCGTCCGCATTCGCCGTACGTTCTTCCTGAACCGTATTTTTCAATGTACCGGGATAAAGAAATTCCTCTACCAGAAATTCCGCAAGAGATTATTAACGCCCGCCCTGGAATGCCGCGCAATCAGCAGCGGCAGCACATTGCAAATAAAGACATGCTGCGCGATTTAACACAGAGCTACTTGGCAAGTATTACATTTGTAGATGATCAGATCGGACTGATTCTGAACGAATTAAAACAGCGCGGCATGGAAGAGGATACAATTATTGTTTTCACTTCCGACCATGGAAATATGCTGGGGGAACGGGGACGTTTTTTCAAAAGCTGTATGTACGACGGTTCTGCCCGGATTCCGCTGATTATTTCTGTTCCCGAAAAATGGCTGCCTGACATAAAGCCTGAACGTAATGTTCAGGAAATCGTCGAATTGATTGACATTATGCCGACGCTGCTGGATTTGGCCGGACTCAAAAATTCTGTTTCCGGAATGCAGGGCGAAAGCCTGAAAGAATTACTTTGCGGGAACGCGAAAAACTGGAAAAACGAAGCCTACTCCCGATTGTGGGAAGACATGCTGGTTTCAGGGAATTATAAATATATTTACAGCAGTAAAGAAAACCGGTGGGAAGTTTATGATTTGGCTGCGGATCCTTTGGAACAGAATAATTTGGCAGGCGCCGCCGGATTTAAGGAAAAAATTTCTCAAGCAAAAGATAAAATGAACAAACGCTTTTCATGGAAGCCCGGCGCGCTTTGCGTTGACGGAATGGAGATGCCTGAATACGCAAAAATATTGCGCCCTAAGTTTTCGACGGAATCAGATGATTAATGAATGAGGTAATAATGAATTCCGGAATATACAGATTCAAATGGATCGTCGCGGTTCTGCTCCTTTATTTTAATTATAATTTTTCGGATGCAACACTGACCATTTCTCCGGCGCAAACAAATGTTGTGATTTCATGGACTGGCGCAACGGGACAGCTTTATTCGGTTTCATCTTCATCCGATTTAAATTCCGGCGCGTGGACGCGCGTCGGCAATCTGCTCGCCGGAAACGGCGCGGAACTTTCCGTTACAAACCGGTTGAAGGAAAAAGAATTTTTCCGCGTGGCGCCGGACGCCGGACCAATGACAACATTGATGTGGAACCTTGGCACTGCGCCGCTTGAACCGGCGCGCATCATCGCCGCCGGCGGAAACACCGTCTGGATGATCGCGCGGGCGGGGTCCAAAGCTGTAGAAGAAGCTGGGCTTACGGCGATGCAAACCTATAAAGTGCTGAACAATGCGGACTGGCCGGTCTTATATCCGCAATACCGGCCGCGCCGTTTCATTGCATCGAAACCGGTAACCGCCGCAAATTCCGGCGCGCTCATTGTGAATTTACTGGACGGATATCCCGAATCGTACCGGCTGGAAGAGGATCTGTTTTTTCGTCCATACTGGAAAGTATGGAACAGAACGGCGCGCACAGAAATTCCGGCGGACGGATGGGGTTATACAGACGGCACCATTGAAATTTTTTCCGCCGCTGCCGGCAGTGAATACAGCGCCGGTTTTTCGATTGTGGATGAAGACACCGGCATCCGGCTGGATATGTTTTCAACCAATGCGCAACAGATCGTGCTCAACGATTATCAGCGCATTCTTGATCTTGATGTCGCGTCCATGGTTCGCCCGACTCAGTTTGCATTTTATTTTTTCAATCAGCTTTATCCCACCGGCGCGTTCCGTGACTGGTATGGACCCTGCATGATTCTCGGACGCAGCTTTATTGAGCGTTATGAAGCGCGCTTTAACAAAACCTTTGATCTGAACAGCCTGTTTGATTTCGGTGTGGTTCGCTCAACGAACGACGAAAAGCATGCCGGTTATCTGGAATTGCTGGAACTTCAACGTGAAGTTGCACAGGATTTTGCGCCGCGTTTTACCGCCGGATTTCATCAGCACCGCCGCAATGTCCGCGTCCGGATGTTCTGGGGCGATTCGTGGGTCGGCCTTGAACCGTCATCTCCGGATTTTATTTCCGCTGGTTTTGACGAAATTGTTACGGCCGTTTCTGTTCCGCAGGACGTTCGCCGGTTGATGACGGTGGACCACCGTGTGCGCCGCAGTTCGCGCATTGGATTCTGGGAAGTTGAACCGGGCAATGGAATCAACCGGTTCGCCGCAGACTGGGCGGCGTTTCTGCGGGCGGCGCTGCGGGAATTCCCGGAAGGCATCAGTCTCGGCGGTCCGCCGGTCGTCAGGCTGATGAATGAAGAACCCGGCTTTGAAGATTATATGACCGCGCGGTTTGCCGAGTTTAATTTTTTATATCGTCTGCTCAACGGAAAAAAAGCGTACGTACATGATCTGAAAATCGGTGTGCTCAATTCCTACGGCGCACTGCGCGCCTGGCCGCGCGAATTTACAATGAACTGGTCACAGCGGCTGTGGAAGAGATTAACCGATCTGCCGGTGGATGTGCAGTGGCTCAGTTTTGATGAGATTCTCGCCGCCGGAATTCCGGCGGATATTGATGTTTTAATTAATGCCGGCGAAGCGGGCAGCGCCTGGAGCGGCGGCGAGGAATGGACGCCGGCGGCGGCGGCGGCGATTGAAGCGTTTGTAAATTCCGGCGGCGCATTTATCGGCATCGACGCTCCCGGCGTTACCGGCGGTGTGTGCGTACTGTCGAACCTGCTCGGCGTTGCATATAACGGCGCCGCAACGGAGCGGGCGGCACTGAAAATTTTTAACGGCGAAGATGCAATCCGCCGGTTTATTTCTCCGGTGCCGAATGCGGCCTGGCCGATACTGAATTTAAAACCGCAGATCGCGGCGGAACTCGGCATGGAAACGCAGATCGGCAGTGCGCTGTATAATTCAAAAATGACGGCACTGCCGGCAGCGGAACGGCTGGACACGGCGGCGACTCAGGCGCTGTTTACGCGCCGGAATTCCGGCGCCGGTACCGCGTGGTATCTTTCCGGTGTTCCTGCCACGGAACCGGGCTTCGATTTTTTTAAACGGCTGATGTTTCATGCCGCCGGAAAATCCGGACGGCTGCAGCTGCTGGATTGTAAAACCGCCGGCGGATTTGTTTATTACTATCCGGAAGGGAATCTTTTAATCGCATATAATCAAACCGGTGTGCCGCACATAGAACTTTGTCTTGGACTTTTTGCCGGCGCCGGAACCGTGACACTGAAAAACATCACTGCAAATACCGGCGAAGTTTCTTTTTCCGGCGCAGCGCTGATGAACGAAGCAGTTTCGGTGGCAGTTCCGGCAGATGAATTTGCCGTTTGGCAGGTTGTAGAAAACTAACAAGAAGGAGAACAGCATGAAGAAAAAACGGATCATACTTATCGTGACGGGAATCCTGCTTTCCGGCAGTACCGGTTATGCTAAAATGATTGCCGCTGATGATTTTCCGTATTCCGGACCGCTCGGAGGAAATCGAGCCGGTTTTGGCTGGAGCTGGGGCTGGAACGAACCGCCGATGCAGTTTATTGCCAATAACGGGCGGGTCAGGGCGGAGAATATCTCCTCCAGCCACCGTCGGAATTTTCCGGCAACAGAAAAAAATCAGACCGTTTATTTCAGCTTCCTGTGCTGCGTGACCGGCGAAAAGGATGGTGTGTATACTGCAAAATTCGATTTGCGCTCGGAAGCCGAACTGGTCGCGTCAATCGGCGTTACCGGAAAAACATTTATGGGAGCAATCGGCGGCAGCGGACAGAAACCGTTCGGAAACTATACGCAGGGGAAAGCACACCGGATCGTTGGAAAGCTGGAATTCAATGCAGAAAAAAATGCGGAACGGCTGAGTGTGTGGGTTGACCCTGCCGGTGAATCAGATCCTGCCGCCGGCACAGTTCTGGCCGATTCCGGTTTCGATTCGGTTTCCCGCGCGCAGATTCAAACGCTGGTGCTGAACGCCGGCGGCACCGCGGAGTTTGGTGATCTGCGAATCGGAACCGAAATGAAAGACGTTCTGCCGTAAAAAATTAAAGGTCGCCGGTTTTGTGATCGCTCCAGATGTGAAAAATTGGATGTGCAAAAACCGTAAAAAATTTATTTACCGTAATAGGTCACTGATATGCAAAAATATAAAACAAACAGTTATGGGAACTGTTTAAAAAGCAAAAAGGAGTCGGCATTATGAGAAAGAAATGGATGAGTGTTGTCGGGTTGGTCGCATTATGGAGTGCAGTAACACATGCGGATTTTTATTTAACGTTAACAGGCGGGGCTGCAAATATTGCGAGCGCCGGCTCAGTGTGGGAATTCGATTTCACGATCGATGGTTCCGGTAATATCACTGTATCCGCCGGCGCCGCTGATCAGTTTTTTACAAGCGTGGCCGGCGGTGCCGCCGCTGTTGTCGGAACGGTTACGAACGCAGCGTTATTTAATACCTCGTTTTCGTTGAAAATGACGAGCAACGGAGATTCTTTCGGAATTCATCCGACCGGAAGATTCGGAGTTAATACTTATTCAACATCTGCAGAGGCAGCGGGAGATCGTCTTCGTATCAGCCGCGACGAAACAATTATGTTTGACTGGGATTTAACCGGTCTGCCTGCCGGGTATACATTCCAGATGGATGCATTAAGCATTGGTTATGCCAATGCTGCCGGCAATTATTCAATTAATGGTGTGGCGAATACAAATCCCGGGTATGTTCGCAATGGCAGTGGTGATGTTGAGCTTTCAACTCCGGTATTTAATGGCGGTTCAGATCCTGCGCCGATTAATGTCGGTATAGTTGACGGCGGTGATATCGGTGTCGGCCCGATTCGATTTACACTCACTTCGTCAGCAAAGATCAGTTTAATCCTTATTTCTTCACCCTGAGTGCCGGCGGACAGCAGAATCCGGCGGTTTCCACGCTGAAACCTGACAGATGTATGTTCGTGAATTTTGAGGAAATAAAAATAAAAAAATATTGACTGTAATAGGTCGCTGATATACAAAGATATAAAACAAGCAGTTATGGGAACTGTTTAAAAAACAAAAGGAGCTGGTATTATGAGAAAGAAATGGATGAGTATCATTGGAATAATCGCATTGTGGAGCGGAGTCATACATGCGGATCTTGCTTTACGTTTAACGGGGACTGCACAAGCTCTTAATGCCGGAAGCGTGTGGGAATTCGAATTCACGATCGACGGTTCAGGAAATGTGACTGTATCCGCCGGCGCAGCTGATCAGTTTTTTACAAGCGTAGCTGACGGCGCCGCCGCCGTTGTCGGAATGGTTACGGATACAGCGCTGTTTAACACCTCGTTTTCATTGCAAATGACGAACAACGGAGATTCTTTCGGATTTCATACAAATAATGCAACCTTTGGACGGTTCGGCGTTAATTCTTTTTCGACGACTGCAGAAGCCACCGGAAATCGTTACCGTATTGACGAATCCTCCGGAGAATTGATCTATTTTGACTGGGATTTAACCGGTCTGCCAACCGGATACACCTTCCAGATGACAGGACTGGAAACCGGTTATGCAAATTCGAACGGGAATTATTCGGTTAACGGCGTAACGGATGCCGGGTTCGTGAAGAACAATAAGGATATTATTTATCTTTCGACGACGCCGGCGTTTACCGGAGGCTCAAATCCTGCGCCGATTACAATCGGTGCGGTGAATGGCGGCGACATCGCGCCCGGCTCGATCGTGTTCTCAATTGTTCCGATCCCGGAGCCGGCGACTGCCGGACTGGTTTCAATTTCGACGGCGGTGCTGCTGCTGTTCCGCCGGCTTAAAAAATAACCGCACCGAAATGGAAAGGATATACCGGGCGCTGTCATGCGCCCGGTTTTGTTTTTCCGGCAGATGTCAGGTTTACGCAGTTGGCGTACCGGACAACCTGTGACAGACCTCCGCCGGTTCATGAGCTGTACCGGCAATTCGGTTCCTCAACTGTCACGATCAGCAGTAAAATAATTGAGAAAAGTAATTGACTGTAATAGGTCGCTGATATACAAATATTAAAAATGAGCAGTTATGGGAACTGTTCAAAAAACAAAAGGAGTCGGCATTATGAGAAAGAAATGGATGAGTGTCGTTGGGATAATCGTATTGTGCAGCGGGATAATACATGCGGATCTTTATTTAACGTTAACAGGCGGGGCTGCAAATATTGCGAGCGCCGGCTCAGTGTGGGAATTCGATTTCACGATCGATGGTTCCGGTAATATCACTGTATCCGCCGGCACCGCTGATCAGTTTTTTACAAGCGTAGCCGGCGGTGTCGCCGCTGTTGCCGAAACGATTGCGGACTCGGCGTTATTTAATACCTCGTTTTCATTGAAAATGACGAGCAACGGAGATTCTTTCGGAATTCATCCAACTGGAAGATTTGGAGTTAATACTTATTCAACATCCGCAGAAGCAGCGGGGGAACGTCTCCGTATCAGCCGCGACGAAACAATTACGTTCGACTGGGATTTAACCGGTCTGCCTACTGGATATACATTCCAGATGGATGCTTTCACAACCGGTTATGCAAATTCCAACGGCAACTATTCAATTAACGGCGTGACGAATACAAATCCCGGGTATGTTCGCAATGGCAGTGGTGATGTTGAACTTTCAACTCCGGTATTTACCGGCGGTTCAGATCCTGCGCCGATTACAATTGGCGTAACTGGTGATGGTGATATCGGCATCGGTCCGGTCCGGTTTGTGATCACTCCGGTTCCGGAACCGGCGACTGCCGGGCTGGTTTCAATTTCGGCGGCAGCGCTGCTGCTGTTCCGCCGGTTTAGAACATAACGGCACTGTACACGAGAGTTATGCCGGACACAGCAGTGCTGTGTCCGGTTTTGTTTTTCGGTGCGTGTCCGGTTTATCAATTTGACTGTTTCAGTTCACTTGCATACTTTTTCTGAAACTAAGCAGAAGGAAGTATATGTCTGAGCAGCGGCTGCCGTATGGAAAAATTTACGATTATGTGCTGGAGAAAATCCGCACCGGAAAAATCGGCGACAAACTTCCGTCGGTTCGCGAACTGCGCCGGCAGTTCGGATTTTCAATCGTCACGATCAATAAGGCGTATCAGCACGTCATTTCTCAGGGGTTGGTTGAGGTCCGTTCCGGTCAGGGCTGTTTCATTAAGGCGCATGAGGGCGAAGTATTGACGGAACATAAAAACGCCGGCTTTGACCGTTCTGTGGTGATGGCCTATAAAGATTATTTTTCGGCAACCACCTGGCAGGTGGTGCATGAAATTGAGCGCTTGTGCCGGATTAAAAAATTTAATCTGCTCAATTATAAAGTGAACTCCGCCGATTCGCTGGAGTCGCTGGTGAAGTTTATTAAAAAACAGCAGGGCGTCGCCGGAATTCTGCTGAAAGGAATGGAAGACCTTTTTTATGGCCATCTCGATATGCTGAACACGCTGAATCTGCCGGTGGTTCTGCTGGACAGCGGTGTGGAAAATCTTTCCGAGTTCCCGAATACGCGGTCGATTACGCCGGATTTTGAACAGAGCGGTTTTCTGATGGCGAAAACGCTGCTGGATCATGGCTGTCAAAAACTGGCGTATGTTCAAACGGATACACATCAGTTTTTCAGCATTCACGGCTTGCAGAAATCCGGCATTAAACGCGCGCTGCGCGAGGCCGGACTTTCCAGCCGGTCGCTGCTGTCATTCATGGATTCGGCGGCGGACCGGAATCTCGGCGCGCACGAATCGGGCTACCGGTTGATTAAACAGAACGCCGCGAAAATCAAAAAAACAGACGGATTGATTTTCAGCAATTCGGCATCGGCATTTGCAGCGTTACGCGCATTAGCGGAAGCCGGCATTGCGGTGCCGGACGATGTCGCGGTGATTGGCGAGGGCGCCTACGAATATACGCAATACACCAATCCGCCGCTTTCCACCACCGGTTTCCGGTATTCCGAACTGGCGGATAAAGGGCTGGACGCACTGTTTAATTCCAAAACGCCGCAGCTTCAACTGCTGAAGCCGTATGTCACCGTTGCCGGAAGTATCCGCTGAACCGGGATCATATTTTCGTCAGATACAGGTTGACTTCGGCTCAATAATTGGTGTAATAGGTCGCCATAATACATATTAAATTTACTATGAAACAACGTAAAAATATCCTTTTGATTGTCGCACATGATCTCGGACAGCACATCGGCCCGTACGGCGTAAAAACTGTAAATACACCAAACCTTGAGCGGATGGCAGCCCGGGGAACGCTGTTTGAAAAAAACTTCTGTACGTCGCCGGGATGTTCGCCGTCACGCGCCGCGATTTTTACCGGACGCTATCCGCATTGCAACGGTGTAATGGGATTAACACACGCCGATTTTTTATGGCGGCTGAATGCCAATGAAAAACATCTCGCGCAGGTGTTCAAAGAAAACGGTTACGATACCTGCCTGCTCGGCAACTGGCACGAGAACAACCGAATTAATAATGTCGGCTATCAGACAACGGTCGTGCGTGACGGCAATCAATTTGAATTGAGTTCTGATGTAAATCAAAACGCAACACATCCAAGTGCACCGGATCTGGCGGCGCGCGCAGATTTTTATTTCGGCCGGATTCAAAATTCTGACACACCGTTTTTTATGTATGCCGGAATTTTTGAACCGCACCGTCCGTTTGATTTTGCCGGTTGTGTGCCGGACACCGAGAAAGGATGCTGGATTCCGCCGTATATTCCGCAGGAAACGCCGGAGCAGCGCACGGCGGCGGAAAAAGAATTCGGCGCGGTACAGGGTTGCATTAAACAGATGGATGAAGCCGTTGGAAAACTGCTCGACAGCCTGGAGGCGCACGGACTCAAAGAAAATACCGTGGTGCTGTTCACCTCCGATCACGGCCTCGCCATGCCGCGCGCGAAATGTACGCTGTACGACGCCGGAATTGAAACGCCGTTGATTTTATGGGGCGGCGGTGTGCCGGAAAATATCCGGTATTCAAATCTGATCTCGAATGTTGATTATTTTCCGTCACTTCTTGAATGGGCAAACCTTCCGGTTCCGGCAAATGTGCAGGGCAGAAGTTTTATGCCGCAACTTACCGGCAGGGCGCATCAGCCGCGAGAAGAAATCTTCGCCGAAAAAACATATCACCGCGATTACGATCCGATCCGCTGCATTCGCACAGAACGTTATAAATACATTATTAATTTTGAATTGAATGTTGCATACGACGCACCGTCAGATGTTCAGCAGGGTGAGATTTACCGGACCGCGGTTGAAAAATATATGGAGCTGCGTCCGCGATATGAACTGTATGATTTGAGTGCAGATCCGTGGGAACAGAATAACCTCAGCGGAATGCCGGAACAGACGGACGTTGAAAAACAGTTGAAAGAAAAATTGATCAGCTGGATGAAAGAAACCGGCGATCCGCTGCTGAACGGGCCGGTGCGGTCCTTTTATAACCGGGAACTGCTAATGGAACTTTGCAGATGACCCGGTTTGAAATTAAAAATACTGCGGATGCCGTGCCGGAAATTTTTGCTGCCTTGATGCATGGCGGCGATAATCTGGAAGTTTATTTTTCCGGCAGAGAATTCCATTTTTATCCGGATTTTGCATTTGAACGCTATTATTATATTTCAAATAATCGGCATGGTTTAAAACGCGTCGCATTTCCGGTCACCGGCAAGAAAAATATTATAATTAACGGCGGCGGTGCAAAGTTTATCTTTCACGGCGAAATCATTCCGTTTGTAATTGAACAATCGTCAGCAATTACGCTGAAGAATTTCTCTGTCGACTGGCAGCGTCCGTTTTATTCGCAGGGAATAATTTCCGGCGTGGATGAAAACGGCATTGAGCTGAAAATTGACCGGGAACGGTACCCGTACCATATCGAAAATGAAACGATCATATTTGACGGCGAAGGCTGGTCGCATTCAATCAATGAAGGTGTTTTTGAAATGGATTCAAACACCGGCGGCCCGGCATATTTGAGCGGTGATTCGCTCGGCGGGTATATTCCGCCGGCGCAGTTTCGCGCGGTTCAGCTTGATGAACAGACGATTCGGCTGAATGCGCCGTTTCAGCGCCGCGCGAACGCCGGCAATGTTCTGCTGCTGCGTCATTATCCGCGCCTCTGTCCCGGAATTCATCTCCGGCAGAGCCGGAATATCTGTATCGAAAATGTCGAATTGAATCATGCCGGCGGGATGGGATTAATTGCGCAGTTTTGCGAAAATATTCACTTGAAAAACAGTTCTGTCCGTCCGGCTGCCGGCAGCGGACGCTTTTTTTCGGTAACGGTCGATGCAACGCATTTTGTGAACTGCCGCGGACTGATCAGAATTGAGGACTGTTTTTTTTCGAACCAGATGGATGATTTTATCAATGTTCATGGAATTAACACGCGCATCAAAAAAATCATCGACCGGCGCACAGTGATTACCGAACTTGTGCACCATGAACAGCACGGCACAGACATCGGATTTCCCGGCGACCGGATGAATATTTCCGATAACGTGACGCTGCTGGCGTATGCCTCGAATACAGTTCAAAACATTGAACGGATTAATTCGCGCTATTCAATTATACGTTTTGAGAATGATCTGCCGCCGGAATTAAAAGAATATCATGTGCTGGAAAATATGAGCTGGACGCCGGATGTGCGGATTGCGGGCTGTACCGGCAGAAATAACCGTGCGCGCGGCTGTTTGATTTCAACGCCGGGAAATGTTGTGATTGAAAACAACCGGATCGGATCGTCCGGCGCCGGAATTAAGATCAGCGGCGATGCAAATTACTGGTTCGAATCCGGCGCAGTGCGTGATGTGGTAATTCGTAATAATGAATTCGGCGACTGCTGCTACGGTCCGGCGGAATGGGGCAAAGCGGTGATTGATATTGATCCGGAAATTGCCGATCCGTGGAAAAATCCGGAATGTTTTCACCGGAATATCCGTATTGAAAATAATTCATTCTGCACTTTCGATACCGGAATTCTTTATGCCCGTTCCGTCGACGGCTTAACGTTTAACAATAATACGGTGACGCTCTCGCATTCATATCCGGCTGCCGGACGGCTCCCGGCGAATATTGTCCTGGATGCGTGCCGGAATATGAACGTTGATGCCGCCGGATTGAGCGTCGAGTGTAATCACACGCAGCCGGGCTCCGTCATATCAACCGGTTTTCAGCCATCGCTCGGATAAAAGGAAAAAATGATGAAGATGAGACCGGCAGTTAAAAAGGAGAAAATGATGCAATGGATTCTTATCCTGGGTCTGTTTTTCAATGCGAATGCAAAGAGTGTTGAACAGGTTGGGAATATACTGCTGAATTCGTCTGCTCAAACAGTAAATATGCCGTTATTCAATTGTTCACTGAACGGCGGAGGACGATACGGACTGGCTATTGACTGGGATGTGAAGTCTGCCGGAACAAATGCTTCGCTGACCGTGCGGCTGGTGCCGAACCGGGTAAGCCAAAATCACTGGACCAGAGTTTATAAACTGGATACGACCGGCGGGGCGAACCGGGTTGAAACCACATTTCTGCTGCCGGACGGAGAAATATATAAAGTTCGCGTACTCGCAGGAGGTGAATTAAACGCCGGCATTAAAAAAGCGGTTCTTTGTGAGCTTCCGCGACTGACCACAGACGAGCTGTATGGAACCAACCGGTTGGAAACGGTTGCCGATCCTTTATTTGAGCCGATTGCCATGTGCCATCACATTGACCGGCTTAATGCTCCTGCCGGTCGTCCCGCCGGCTGGGGTGCATTTACGGACAGTGAAGCAGATGAAGCACTGGATATTCTTGAGAGCAGTCCGACGCAGTGGGTGCGTATTACCATGGGCTGGGGCGAAATTGAACCGCAGAAGGGAAGTTATAATCAGCAGTATTTGGCGCGGCTTGAAAAAATTATGGACCGGCTGGATGCTGCCGGAATCCGGTATTATATACAAATTGGCGGTACCGCCGGATGGGCATCTTCCTCCACCGAAGCCCCGTTCTGGAATTATCCTCCGAAAGACCTGGTTGATTGGGAGAATATTGTGCGCTTTCTCGGAGAGCGTTACGGAAACCGCACCTGCTATTGGGAGATTTTAAATGAGCCGGACTGGCACTTCTGGAACGGGACCGTGGATGAATACGCCGAATCGCTGCGGCGGGCGACGGTAATTTTAAAAGAAATCAATCCGGAAATACAGATCCTTCATGGCGGGCTCTCCTCTGACGGTGTACTTGCCGGCCCGGGAATTGAACAGCAGTGGCTGCAGAAGATGTTTGATCGCGGCGCCGGAGAATATATCGATATTTTCAGCCAGCACATGTACACAGAAACGGTGGAAGACGCCATCTATCGAGTCAACCGGTTTTATAATGTCATGAAGAAAAACGGACACGGGCATAAACCTCTGTGGCTTACAGAAATAGGAATGAGCACTTTTTTAAAAAACGGCAGAGGCTATTCCGAGGATGCCCAGAAAAAATATCTGATCGATTTGTATTCTGTTCTGGTGCGGCACCCGAAAGTTGAGAAAATTTTCTGGTATAATCTGAGAAATAAGGGAACTGCACCGGATGATAAAGAGAGCAACTTCGGGATATTTCTAAACGATCTTTCTCCGCGCCCGGCCGGCAATGCATATCTTCAGCTTGAAAAGCCGGAGTTTCGGAAAATCAATCGCAGATTTTTAAGTATAGACGGGCTTTAAAAACGCGGAATTGACCCTGACAGAAAATTTGGGAATGAGGTGAAAAATGAATAAGACTGGATCGGGAGATAAAGTTTCTTTCTGGAGAAAAGTCGGGTACGGCTCCGGTATGCTTTCGTATAATATTCAGGCGAATACACTGTCACAGATGGCCAATCCTGTGTTCAACGACTGTCTCGGCGTTGACCCGCGCTGGATCGGAACAATTCTCGGCGTTTCACGAATATGGGATGCGGTGACCGATCCGATCATGGGGAATATTTCCGATAATACCCGGTCGCGCTGGGGGCGCCGGGTCCCGTGGATTACACTGTCAGCGCTCCTCTGCGGCATTTCATTCGCCGCAATCTGGTTGTTCCCCCGTGGAATGTCTGAAAGTTTTTATATTTTCTGGCTCCTGCTTTCATCGCTTATATTTTATGTCGGATTCACCGTTTTTTCTGTTCCGTATATTGCATTGGGAATGGAACTTTCGCCGGATTATCATGAACGTACCAGCGTGGTTGCATACCGTTCCGTGATGGCACAATTCGGCGGGTTTGTTGTTTCCAGTCTGTTCTGGGCAACGAGTCTGACGCGCTGGGCGGATCGCGCGGAAGGAATGCAGTATGTCGGCATCGCGGTCGGCATATTGGTTTTTCTAATCACATTAATTCCGGCACTCACATCCCGCGAACATCCTTCCTTGATAGCGGTGGGGAAAAAACAGAATAAAACATCAATTGCACTCAGTGTAAAAGAAACGATGCGGCACGTTCCGTTTCTTCTGCTGATCGGCGTGACAGTATTTATGCTGATGGGACTGACGATGGTCAATCATCTCGGTTATTATGTCGGCGTATACCATGTTTTCGGCGGCAACAAAGGCATTGAATCCGGGCGTGCACTCGCCTTTATGGGCTATGGATATCAGATCGGAACCATTGCCGCAATTCCGGTGCTGACTTGGATCTCCAAGCGGATTGGTAAGCGTGCCACCATGCTCGGCGCAATGATTTTGGCGTTCTTCGGCACGCTGTCAAAATGGTTCTGCTTTTCGCCGGCGAATCCGCATTTAATTTTCATTCCGTCGCTCGTTATGGCCGCCGGCATGGCCGGTGTGTGGACGCTGATTAACGCGATGCTTCCTGATGTGGTTGATCTGGATGAACTGAAAACCGGAACGCGCCGCGAAGGTATGTTCAGTGCAATCTACAGCTGGACATTTAAAATGGGCGTTGCGCTCGCGCTGGTTCTGTCCGGCTTTATTTTAAAATGGTCAGGCTTCAACGCTGCGCTCGGCGCACAGCAGACACCGGCGGCAATTTTAACCATGCGGATTCTGTTTACTGCCGTTCCGGCGCTTGTCATCGTCGTTGGATTCATTCTGATGCGTCTCTATCCGTTGACTGAAAAGCGCGCTTACGAAATCCGGAAAGGACTTGAAGCCCGCCGGAATACAGCCGGCGTATAATAATAAACAGTCGCCGCTGAAAAAGGCGGTTTTCAGGCGGCGACATATTGCCGAACGCCTCCTCAAAACGCGCCCAGTCCACCGTCTGACTCAGGCGCACTAGCGCATGGTGCGGATCAACGATGCAAACCAGTTCCATACGGAACAGATTGCCCTGCGGGGTATGAGCAATTTTAGCAGCTTTCATGGGAGAATAATTGCAAGGTTTTTATCACAAAGCCATAAAACCCTGGCAGAAACTTCCACTAAAAAAACAACATCACCCTTGAGAACATTGCATCAAGTCAATTTTTCAGCGTCGACTATTTAGTAAAATTTCCGATCAGCCCGGCTGTCATCAATGCTTTCAGTATTTCTGAATTGTCGCACCGGAATTCTTCTTTTAAATAATACAGTACTGCTGGGAGTACACCCAGGTCGGTGCAGTGATAATAATTCCGCCGGCGGCATTTTCTTCGGGTACCGCGTGTGCGTAGGCTGATAAAAACGCGGTACGGCGGTTGAAATGTCCGCTCAGTTTTGCTTTTCGGAAAAGGGCTGGGGCTTTGCGTGCGACATTTAATCCGCCGGGCAGAACATCGTCAAAATGGAGCCGTGTTCTATACTTTGGTTCATCGCGGTGTAAACATTCGTGATGAACGGCATTAAATCCAGCTCGATTTCCAGCACATATTCCCAGAGAGCCTTTCCGCTTCGTTTTAAATAGGCACGGGTTTCATCAAATGTGATGAACGGATAAATATGTTTTTCCTGCGCGGCGTGTTGTTCATCAGTAATTTTTCCGTCGTCGACACTATAGGCAGTCCATTCACTTTCGACACCCGGCAGCCCGCACCGCTTCAAATTTCATTCCGTTCGGATGAAACGGCGGCACAACTTCCGGTTTTTAGATAATTTTTATTAAATGATCAGCAAAGGCTGCTTCAGCGTGGCGTCCGGCGGATGTCCGCGCCCGGTACTCGCCAGACTGCCGTAAAGGGTAATCCGGTAGCGTGCGGCGGACGGATGTTTTCCCAGAAATGTTGAGGCCGCAATGCGCGGTCCCATCGTGTGACTGCTGGACGGTCCGGTGCCGGTACGATAAAGCTCACACAACGATTCCATGCCGACCATGTATCGCATCAACGAATCGATGTAATCAAAAATATAACTATACGGTTAGTTCTTGCCATCCGGTATTATACCGTTGATTAAAAGCTGAATCACAGTTTTCTTAGCGCGGTTTAATATTTTCGGATCATGCAGATCAATCCGCAGTGCGTGGGAAAGGGTATACCGATTGGAACAATACACCATACAGTTGCCGATCAAACTTATTAGTAAAAACTTTGGGTCGACATCTTTTCTGACGGTTCCGTTTTTTTTGCTGATGGTGATCGCCTCTACCAGCAGATTCAGCATGGGATCTTTATTTAACGGCACCGCCATACTGTCGAGATGTCCACCGCGGTTCAGATTTTCCCAGAGAAGCAGATGAACGAATTCAGGATTATCCTGAAGGAATGAAAAGTATGCTGAAACAATGCCGCCGATAATTTTTTCAATCGGTTCTTCCGGATGCAATGTCTGGATTTCAAGCGCTTCAAGTTTGCCGTATACCGTGGCCAGCGCCGTTTGAAACAGCGTTTCTTTGTTGCCGAAATAGTGATACACCATGCGTTTATTTACCTTAACAGCATCAACAATTTCGTCCACGCTGGCCCCGGCAAATCCTTTTTTTGCGAAAACCCGGATCGCTTCATTCAAAATACGTTTTCGGCTCTGTTCACCCTTGGCTGTAAAAATTTTCATATTCAAATGAGATTACAATGAGAGTGATAGAAAACAAGACAGATTTAAAATCCGTTGCCTAGTTTTTAAGGTAGATCACACAGTGTAGTCTCACTTCTTTCAGTGAGCCCTTCAGTAACCGAAGTGTCATTGAAAGGAGATCAAAGATAGCATGCATGGAAACATACAAGAAGTCTGATAATGTTTTGTGCCAGAATGGCAGGGCGTCGACTGGCGTTTTGTACAACCCACTGGATGAACGGCAGGTTGTAACTCCAACCGGATACCTGAGTTTATAATCTGCCTCGACAACGAGAAAATAAAAGTTACCGTTCGGTTACAAAAGTTTACAATCTGCCTTGACAATGAGAAAATAAAAGTTACCATTCAGTTACAAAAATAAATAACCATCAATAAAAACAAAAGGAAGAGACATTGGCATGGGGTAGAGAAAATATATCACACAGAGGAACACGCAAGTTTTTGAGAATTACTCGGAAGCAAAGTGATTAAGCTGACTCGGAAAGTAGAATAATGAAAAATATGAGATTCTTTCTATGTTTATTACTGTTGCCGACTGAATTTGTATTATCGTTCCAGCTCGCATTCGACAGCGAATACCGGATCACCCTGTATAAAGGCACGAATGCCACCGGGCCGGATGTGATTGCATTATGGCAGTTTATGCCCGGCAAAGAAACGCAGGATTCGTCCGGCAACGGACACACGCTCACGCTTCAGGGTGCAGGAAAATTTTCTTCTAATGGAAAATTCGGATCGTGTCTAGAAGGTTTTTCGGGGCAGGGACGCTGCGGCGCCACGGCGGGCTATCATGCTTCCTTATCACCAGTCGGTGCGTTTACCATTGAGCTGCTGATTAATCCCAAGCCGGAGCTTGCAGAAACGAAAAGCGCCTATCTGATTGATAAAATGGCGATCACAGGCCAGCATGTTCAGGAAAGCATGCGCGATTATATGATTCGCCTCGACCAGAAAGGCACGGAGCACATGATCACGGTGTATCTGGGATTCGGTGACACCGGCGGGGTTTCAATGTACCGGTCGAAAGCCGTCGCATTCACTCCCGGGAAATGGTATCATATCGCATTCGTATATGACGGAAACGGATACGGCCGGATTTGTGTGAATAATAAAATTGTCGGCGAAGAAACTCATGCGGGCAGAGAGGAAATTACACCGGGCGGACGCGTTGTTGCAATCGGAGAACGGGGAGTTGCGGGTTATGCGGCGTTTCCCGGATATATTGATCAGGTGAGAATATTAAACCGCGCGGTTCCTTTTGGAGAGACAGAGCTTATCGCTCTGCCGGCGATAGGATCAAAAGAATGGATTGATATCTACATTGATCTATCCGGCGGTGCGCTTACTGATTGGACGTACAACCGGGTGGCATGTCCGAACCCAAAGTGCGAACAATATAATCAGGCGATTCAATATAATGCGCAGGGTACCCGTCCAAAGGATTTGGATGTCTGGTCGCTATCGGAACCCGATATTTTCACCTGTCCAACCTGCAAAAAAAGTTTTCCGGGCAAAGAGTTTCCGAACACCGGGCAGTTAATTGTGCGCGGGAAAAAGATGGAATTTCATCAAAGTGCGGACGGTAAACGGTTTTTCCTCACACCGCGTCTGCGTTATTATAAATCGCTGCACGCATTATACACCGCCAGAGATCTGGCGCCGCTGGCGGAAACCCGTAACGATCCGAAACTGGCGCGCAGCACACTGGATATTTTATTGGCGTACGCCCAGATGTATCAGAATAATATTTTCCGTACCGGACGCCATATCGCCGGCGATAAATATTACGGGGAGTATTATTCCAATGAACTTTCGGACGACGATGCGCTCACGTACGTTACCGGCTGGCCGAATCCGGCCAATTGGGGGAAACTGGGACATTTCGGCGATTACGCCTGGCCGAGCCGGATGTGTGAGACGTTTGAAAAACTTCAGGCGACCGGCGTTGTCACCGAAGAAGACCGGATAGCATATAAAAAATTCATTGAGCACATGCTGAATTACGCCACGTTTGCTTATTATAAACAGTCCGGTGGCTTGGGAAATCCATCCATTCAATGCCGTGCAGATATTTTTAAAGCGGTGCAAACTTTTCCTGATTTGGAACTGCACGATTTTGTGTATGAACGCGATTTCGGTCAGGAGCGGGTGCTGCGCGGCGCCGATGCGATTCACGAAATTTTTGAAGGTGTCGACGGTATGTTCGGCCTGTTCGGCCGGTATTTTTATCCCGACGGGCTGATGCATGAACGCGCGCCGGCGTATCAGGAAATGATTCTTTCACACCTGCGCAAGCTGATTCCCGAGATTACCGGTTATACGGATCCGGCGGGGTATACACCGTCCGATCCGGAATGGACGCGGTTTGAAAACCTGAACTTCGGCACGGAAGCGTTCGTGCAGCGGTGTATGACGGCGCCGTATGATCTGAGTCTGCCGAACGGAAAAGTGATGCCGCTCGGAGATACATATCATGACACGCTGGATGGGATCGTTGAGGGGGAAAGCACGGTGCATCCCAGCTGGGGGGTCGGCATACTGCGCGCCGGAACCGGCACGAATACAATTCTAACCGCGCTGAACTGGGGCAGCACCGGCGACGGCCATTCGCATAACGACATGCTCAACATTATTTTCTGGAATGAAAATCAGCTCCTCATGACGGATTTAGGCTATGTGATCGACCGTCAGGATATCAGAGAAACCTGGTGGCGGGCGACGGCGGCAGCGCACAACACCGTGGTGGTTGATGCGGTGAATCATCCGCGCATTGATTCTATGGGCGACCCCATTGTCTGGGCGGAGACTCCGCAATTTTCCACCGTGCAGGCGCGGTCAAGACACACCTATCCTGATAATCAGGATTTCCGGCGCACACTCGTGCTGGTCGGTTCAACAGAAAATCCGCAGCAGCCGCGCTATGCGGTGGATGTGTTCCACGTCGCCGGCGGGAAAATGCACGACTATTTTCTGCATGCCCAGTCCGGAATTTTTGAACCAGTGGAATCTTTTTTCACCGAAAATCTGACGCTGGCGCCACTGTCCAACCAAACCAGAACGCTGCGGGATATGACGACCGGTGCGAGTTCGGAAAAGTCCACCGGATATGAGCACATCACCGCCCTGAAAACCGCCAGGGTTGAAAACAAAAAAGTGTGGAATGCCGTGTGGGATCTCGGCGGCGAGCAGAACAAAAAACTGAAAGTTTTCCGGCTGCCGGAAGATTCAGAAACAGTGTGGGTCGGGCTGGCGCCGGGACACCGGTATGAGAAGACCAATTCATCGCCGGATCTGGAACGGAAAATGCACAAATTAGTTTCACGGAGAACGGGAACGGCACCGCTGCAGAGTATATTCACCAGTGTGATTGAAGGCTACAGCGGGAATGCCGGACGTGTCCGCCAGGCGCAGCGGCTGACGGTTAAAGGCAATAACTCACCGGCGGCGGTGGAAGTCGAAACGGATCGGGGCTTTGATATTATTATGGCCGCCACAGCTCCCGGAAAAATGACGATTGAGAACCGGCAGATAACCGTGGACGGGCAGGTCGCAGTCATTTCATACGATGCCAACCGGATTCCGCGCGCCATGATGATGGTCGACGGTTCGCAGATTCAGGCGGGAACCGCGGTGGTGAATGCAACGGAAGCAACGCTGGCGGGGACGGTCACCGCTCATCCCGGCGGTGTGAACGTTGATCTGCGTGAAGAACAGATGGCCAGCATTGTGGTGGATTTTGAAGTGCCGTCGGCAGCGGTCGGACGGACGTTGTTCATGAACCATGCCGTCGGAAACCGCACCGTGTGGACGATTAAAAAAGTGGACGCGCTGGGGAACGGCGCAACCCGCCTGACGCTTAATCTGCCGGCGCGGCATCAGATCAAGATATTGCAAAATGCAGAAGAGAACGGCACCGCGATTTATCCGATGGTGCTTGATATTGCGCATAAAGACCGGTTTTTCGAGCCGGGTCTGTGGTGTCTGTTCGGCGACCGGTGGACGCAGGTGAAAACGGTTACAGATAACGGCGACACGCAAAAAATTACATTCACGGTGCCGGTGGCAAATATCCGCCAATATTTTGGCCGGACATATGCGGTGAGCCATATCGGCCCCGGCGACAGCGTCAGCATCCCGGGAATCACTTATTGGATAAGCGAAGAGTAGAAAGGAAAATAAAATGGAAAAAGCAATTCTAAAATCAATTGTTCCGGTTGTTACTGTAATAGCATTTACCGCGCAGGCGGTGGATTATGTCTGGAATGGCAGTGTCGATAATAATTGGAAGAATGCCGCTAACTGGGAGGAAAAATCAATTCCGGCGGTGGATGAAAACGGTGCGGTGTTTAATTCCGCCAATACCATTCGGATTCAGGCGGGTAAACATCAGCCAACCAAAAATGTGCCCTCATTTGCCGGTGGCAGCAATGTTACGCAGACGGCGCCGGTGTTCATCATAGAAAACGGTGCATCGTTAGATATAAACGCGTTTTCGTCCGATCCGTTTATCGGTGCGCAAAATATTACCGGCGTGACGGTGGAATCCGGCGGTTCGCTGGCGTGGAGTGCCAGCTCGTCCATTACGTTCGGGCGCAACAGCGGTGTTCAAACCTATAATATTCGCGGAACATTCACGCTCACAGCGCCGCGGATTAATTTCGGCTACGCCGCCGGCCGCCTTTCGCAGATTAATCTGGACGGGGGTACACTGGAGCTCAATACAGTAAACATCTATGCCAGCCGGTCCGGATATACCAACGAGCAGGCCGCCATCAACAAAGTTATCCTCACCAACGGTGCTAAATTTATTACCACGGGAATTTTCCGGGTGATCGGCGAGAACGAACTGATTCTTGGCAATAAGGCGCATCAGGCGCTGGTTTTTGATATTCAGGATGCCGCCAGCAGTGTCACATTTAAACTCTCCGGCAATTCGGTGCGGGACTTTTGCCATATCAGTGCGGTCGAAGGAGCGCTCAGCAAATTCTTTATCAGCTCAACTCTTGGCAATGAGGCGCTGGTTGTAACAGAGAACAGAACGGATCGCACCGTAACCATCACGGCATCCGGAGCTAAATAACCAACAAAAATAAACAGAAAAGAAAACATTATGGGAAAGTATAAAAAAGGTGACAGCCGGTGGTTCACCGAAGCCCGGTTCGGTATGTTTATTCACTGGGGACTTTATGCGCTGCCGGCGCGAGGCGAGTGGATTCTTAAACGTGAACTGATTCCGGCTGAGCACTATCAGGTCTATTTTGATCTGTTTAATCCCGATCTGTTTGATCCCAAAGCCTGGGCCAAAGCGACGCGTGAAGCGGGCATGAAATATTTTGTGATTACAGCCAAACATCACGAAGGATTTTGTCTGTGGGATTCAAAATACACCGATTACAAAGTAACGAACACGCCGGCCGGCCGCGATCTGCTGCGCGAAGTGGTGGACGCATTCCGGGCAGAGGGATTGCGGATCGGACTCTATTATTCACTGATCGACTGGCATCATCCGGACTTTACTATCGATCCGGTACATCCGCTGTGGGATCATCCCGACCGCGAAAAGCTCAATAGAGGCCGCGACATGAAACGGTACACGGAATATATGCGCAATCAGGTGACTGAACTGCTGACGGAATACGGGGAAGTTGACATCCTGTGGTTTGACTATTCTTATCCTGACCGCGGGAAAGGCCGCAATGAGTGGGAATCTGAAAAACTGATCCAGCTGATTCGCAAACTCCAGCCTGATGTGCTGATCGACAACCGGATCGACCTGCCTGAAGCCGGTGACATCACAACGCCTGAGCAGTATACGCCGGACGCACCGATGCGCGACAAAGACGGCAATCCGGCGCTGTGGGAAGGGTGCCAGACCTTTTCGGGATCCTGGGGATACCACCGCGATGAAACCAGCTGGAAGACACCGAAGATGTGTATTGAAATGCTGGTCAATCATGTGTCACGCAACGGAAACCTGCTGATGAATGTCGGCCCGACCGCGCGCGGTTATATTGACGACCGGGCGTTAAACTGTCTGAACGGATTCGCCGAATGGATGCGTTTTAATTCCCGTGCAATTTACGGCTGCGGTGCCGCGCCGGAAGAATATCAGGCGCCGCTTGACTGCCGTTACACATGGAACCCGGTGACCCGCCGGCTTTATCTGCATCTTTTCGCCTGGCCGTTCAAACACATCCACCTGCCCGGACTGGCGGGAAAAGTGCGCTATGCACAACTGCTGGCGGACGGCAGTGAGATCTGTTTCAAAAAGGAAAGCAAAGAGGTGCATTATAACTGCAACATCAGCATGATCGAAGGCGCTTTAACGCTGCTGCTGCCGGTGTCGCTGCCCACCGGCGGTGAAGTTCCGGTCATTGAACTGATTATGAATTAAAGAGTATAAAAATTAACGGAAAGAATTTTTAGATAAAAATGATCAGTGAGGTGCTGGTCAGGACACAGAATCTGTCTCCGAAAAAATAAGTATACAGGACAGATTCCAGTGTAAGCGAGAGGGGAAATAAGGAGAAGGAGGACAAGATGAAGAGAGCGATTACAAGTATAATAGTGACGGTGTCATTGCTGGCATCGGGCCTACATGCCGCAGAATATATCTGGAACGGCAGTGTTAACGGCGACTGGGCCGACATAAATAACTGGGAAGCGAGTGGAATCCCCGTGACGGATGCAAACGGCTCTGTTATCAACGCCGCCAATACGATTCGAATTAAAACCGGAAATTTTGCCCCCACAATCAATGTTCCCACATTTGCCAGCAGTCACAATGTCAATTTGACTACACCGATATTCATCATTGAGGGCGGGGCATCACTAAGCATGGCTTCGTATGATGCCAACTCTTACATTGGCGCGACCGATATGACCGCTGTGACGGTGGAACCCGGTGGTTCATTAATGTGGACAGTAGCTACGTCGCTTACCTTCGGGCGAAATGCCGGTGTGCAAACATATAATATCAACGGGACATTCACAGTGTCTACTCCTCGGTTGAATTTAGGATATCAGGTCGGAGCTCTTTCACATATAAATTTAGACGGGGGAACATTTATATCAACCGGCACCGAAATTTACACAACCAGAAGCACGTTTGCTTCAGCCGGAGATTTTAACCGGATTACTCTTGATAACGGATCTCAGTTTATTAACCAGGGAATATTCCGCATGGCAGGAGAAGCGGAAGGGGCTTATCAAACCGTGCAATTTGATATAAAAGACACAGCCAGCAGTATCACATTTAAACTGTCAAAAAATGCAGTGAGAGACTTTGCTACTTATGCTTCTGTAACAAACAGCTTCGGTGAATTCTTTATCAGTTCAACGCTGGGGAATGACGCATTGCGTGCCATTGATAATGGTGATGACACCGTGACCGTCATCGCAGTTCCTGAGCCGGGAACGATTTCAATATTCCTGATTTCAGGGATGACACTGATGATCTATCGCCGGCGTATTCATCATTAACAAAAACAGATATAAAAAATCCGCCGGACGGTCGATATTCGATCGTCCGGTGCGGTGTTGGTTTTGGAAATCCGCAGTTTCGGTATTATAGTAAATGCGTTTAATATGGTTACGGTTTAAAAATTACCGCGAATATAAACAGATAGAAATAGATTTTTTATAGAAGGTAACAAAGGTGAACAATGCAGAAAATCGTTATTGAACTTTGCGAATTTTGTGATTTTTTGATAACGTACAAACCTCGGCAACGACGCACTGTATGTTATTGATAATGGTGATGACACCGTAACAATTCGTGCGATTCCTGAGCCTGTAACGAGCGGACTGATGCTGGTGGCGGGCATATACTGTATGCTGTGGCGCCGGCGGATTCATTGTTCATAAAAACAATTACGAAAAAACCTGCCGGCCGGCGGCTGCAGTAAATTTTGAGGAAAAAATTGATCCATGTTATGTAAAGAAACTGCGGCATTTCGCTGGGCCAAACCGGTTTGGCCGGCAGGGCTGAACACAGAAATGAATCTAATGGCCGGGTTCCGGGCGGTGTTCACTGCGCCGGCACAGACGCCGGTGGTACTTCGGCAGGCGGCGTATTCATTTTACCGGTTGCGCGTTAACGGGGAATTCGTTGGTTGCGGCCCGGCGCGCGGGCCGCTGGGTGAACACCGTGTGGATCAATACGATCTTTCCGCCTGGCTCAGGCCGGGCAGAAATGTCGTCTCTATCGAGGTCTCCGGTTATAATATAAACGGCAACAGTATTATTGATCAGCCGTCATTTTTGCAGGCGGAAATCGCGGCGGAAAATGAATTGCTGGCTGCGACCGGCAGGCGCGGAGCACAAGCCTTTGCGGCAACGGTGATTAAGGAGCGGAAACAAAAGGTTCAGCGCTACAGTTATATGCGGGCATTCATTGAAGAGTACGCGTTTTCACCGGGCTGGAACAGCTGGATGAGTTTGCCGGAGGCACCGTTCGCTGAAGTTGAGCTGGATGAGTTTCCTGAATTTCACTGGCTGCCGCGCCACGTGCCGTATTTTGATTTTTATACAACGCCGGCGAAGCGGCTGCATTCGAAAGGGCGCTTTATTCAGAATGTATGCCGTGAATCGCTGTGGAAAGACCGCAGTCTGACGGGCATCGGCCCGAACTATAAAGGTTTTTCTGAAAGCGAGCTGGACTCGGTGCTTTCCACCGAAATGCAACAGACGGAAATCGTCGCGACAGAAAGCACCGGACAGGCGGTTCCGCCGGAGAGCCGGTTTACTCTTGCCGCCGGCGAGTTTCTACAGTTCGATTTCGGGCGGAATCTCACCGGGTTTCCTTTTTTTACATTCACCTGCCGCGAGACCGCCCGGATTTTTCTGGTGTTCGATGAAACCCTGATTGACAGTGCGATTCAATTCAACCGCGGCGGTTGTGTTAATGTGATTTCCTATACGCTGGCGCCGGGCGTTTACACACTGGAATCGTTCGAGCCGTATACGATGCGTTATGTAAAACTTATGGTGCTGCAGGGCGCGGGCGCGGTGGGAAACATCTGCATCCGGTCGTTTGAAAACACGGACACACGGCGGGCGGTGTTTCAGGCTTCGGATAAACGGCTGGAACAGCTGTTTGAAGCGGGCAGAAACACATTTGCGCAAAATGCCACCGATGTTTTCATGGATTGCCCGTCCCGCGAGCGCGCTGCGTATTTGTGTGATTCGTTTTTCACAGCACGTTCGGCGCTGGCGCTTTCCGGCGATACACGCGTTGAAAAAGTGTTTTTTGAAAATTACAGCCGGCCGGAACATTTCCGTTATATGCCCGCCGGCATGCTGCCGATGAGTTATCCGGGAGATCATTATCCGCGCGCAGAACAGGACCGTTACGGCCGGTTTATCCCGAACTGGGCGATGTGGTTTGTAATTGAACTCCGGGAATATTTTCTGCGTAGCGGCGATGCGCCGCTGATCGACGAATTAAAACCGAAAGTGTTCAGCCTCCTCGATTATTTTACACCGTTTGAAAATGCCGACGGCCTGCTGGAAAAACTGGACGGGTGGGTTTTTGTTGAATGGTCAATGGCAAATAAATTTACACAGGACGTTAATTATCCGAGTAATATGCTGTACGCCGGCATGCTGGATGCGGTGGCGGAATTATACAATCTGCCGGAATTCAGCGGGAAAGCGGAGTTAATTCGCGAAACAATCCGGCAGCAGTCGTTTGACGGGGAGTTTTTTGTCGACAACGCGGTGCGCAACGAAAATGGTGTGCTTGAGGTTTCCCGGAACCGGACGGAAGTCTGCCAGTATTTTGCGTTTTTCTTCGGCGTTGCAACACGGCAGAGCCATCCGGAATTATGGGCGCGACTGCGGGATCAGTTCGGGCCGGACCGGGCGCAGGCCGGTGCGTTTAATGAAGTTCATCCCGCCAATGCGTTTATCGGAAATATGCTGCGGCTGGAACTGCTGTCGGACGCGGGACTCAGCCGCCAGATTCTTAACGAAGCGGTGGAATATCTGATGTATATGGCGGAGCGCACCGGCACGCTGTGGGAAATGGTGGATGACAAGGCCAGCCTGTGTCACGGTTTTGCCTCGCATATTACGGTGATTCTGCTGCGGGATATTCTGGGTGTGTATAAGATTGATCCGGTTCGCAAAATGGTTTCGCTGCGGTTTGTTGACACCGGTTTAGAATGGTGCCGGGCATCCATTCCGGTTGGCGATGCCACCGTTGTTTTACAATGGACACTGGAGAACGGGCAGATTATTTATGAGGCGGATCTGCCGGCCGGTTTCAGTATTGAAATGTTACCTCATGAAATGTCGCTGCCGGCCGTGCAGAAATGTGCCGGTAGTGAAAACTGAATCAGCAATTATTCAAGGAGCAGAACGTGATGTTTAAACGCAGAGAGAAAAAACTGCAGCTTTCCCCGGATCAGGAGGATTTGTGCGGACATATTACGGATAAGAATATTTTAAACCGGGACCGGATTAAATTCGGGATCGCCTCGATTATGTATCAAAGTGAGGAGAGCGCGTTTGGCCCGGTTCATAATGTGATTATCCGCGCAATGGGCGGGACGGATATCGCGCAGGGAATTTTGTTTGCCGGCATGAGCCAGTCGCAATCCGTTACGCAGTGGATCGGTTCGCTGCTGCTGCGGTTCTACGGATCAAACCGGAAGGCGATGAATATCTCGCTGCTCGGCGGTGCAATTGCCAGTGCGCTGCTGGCGGTGACGATGGTGCTGGCGAATATTCTGCCGGCGTACATGGGCGTGTATCTGGTACTCTATATTGCGTTTGTGTTCGGACTTTCCGGCACCACCGGCATGCAGTTGAATGTGGAAACCAACTGGATCGGCGATTTAACACCGACCCGTCTGCGCGGCTGGTTTACCAGCATGAAGTGGATTATTGCCGTCCTCGGCGGAATGATCATGCTGGTGTTTTTTGGACGGATTGCTGATTGGCGTCCCGGATTTTTAACCTATATGTTCCTTTTCATTTACATGACCATCACGACGCTCATCGCGATGTTCCTGATGTCCACCGTGACTGACCGGAAGCCGAAGACGACGGTGTTTTTCGGTAAAAAAGATAACCCGGATCGCGTGAATTACCGCAATCCTTATTTGTGGCGCTACATCTGGTTTTTCCTGTGCTGGTCAGGCGGGCGAACCATGTTCTGGAGTTTTACTACGTTGTATATGATCGACTATTTTGGCATGACTCTCAGCAAGATTGTGCCCGTTCTGCTGATCTCCAATGTCGTCAGCATTGTGATGCTGTATTTGATGGGAAATCTGACGGACAAAATCGGAACGCGCAAACCGTTGATGATCATTTCCGGCAGCGTCGCCTGTTCCATGCTGCTCTGGCTCGTATCCGCCTGGGCCGGATTGGCTGCCATTATTGTCTTCCAGGTGATCAACGGCGCGGCGGGACATACGCACTCGATGCTCAGTATTAATTTCGGCCTGGAAGTGCTGCCGGAAAAAGGCCGCGCGGCCTATTTCGCCTTCGCCCGCATTTTAATCGGCGCGGGAATTATGCTGTTCGTATCGCTCGGTGGATGTGTGATGCATTCACTGCGCGGCTGGGAAACCACATTGTTCGGCAGCGTGGTTAATCATTATCACCTGTACTTTCTCGGCTGTGCGGTGTTTTCTTTCAGCAGTGTAATTCCGCTGATGCTGAGCAAACCGGCGAACAAGATCGATGACTGTCAACCGGCCTGATTGCGGTTATAGAAAAGAGCAGTGCAATGTATAAAGCGGCCATCATTGGAATCTCCGGCTACGGCAACGTTCATTACACCGAATTAAAACGCGAAGCGGAAAACGGCGCGGCGGTGATCGCCGCCGCCGCCGTGATTAATCAGGACGAAGAAAAGGAAAAGTGCGACTGGCTGCGCAGCCAAGGCGCGGAATTATTCACCGATTATCATGAAATGCTGAACCGCTTCCGCGATCAGATTGATATTTGTTTTATTCCCACCGGCATTGCACTGCACGCTGAAATGAGCATCGCCGCCATGCGCGCCGGCGCGAATGTGTATGTTGAAAAACCCATTGCGGCCACCATTCAGGAAGTGCGGGAAATTCAACAGGTTTCGCGGGAAACCGGAAAATTTGTGGCGGTGGGATATCAGTTTATTTATCAACCGGGTATTCATCAGATAAAACAACTGCTGCTCGACGGTGTACTCGGCGAATTAAAAAGTTTCAAAGGCCGCGCAACAACACTGCGCAACAGTGCGTATTATGCGCGCAACCACTGGGCGGGAAAATTGAAAGCAAACGGACGGTGGGTGCTGGACAGTCCGTTTAATAATGCCCATGCACATTATCTGCATCTGCTTTGCTTTTTCGCCGGAAAAGAATTTGGAAACGCTGCGGAAATTAAAACGGTGCAGGCGGAACTGTATAAAGCGAACGCGATTGAAAATGCCGACACCGCCTGTATGCGCATTGAAACTGCCGGCGGTGCGCCGATCTGTTTCTATTCCACTCAGGCGTGTTCCGTCAGCCGTCTGCCGGATTTGATGATCACGGGAGAAAAAGGGCGGCTGATCCTGGATATTGCCAGCCCGGAAGCGGTGATTGAACTGAATGACGGAACCGTACGTACGCTGCCGCGCACACCGGTTAAAGAGCATTATCGTCATTTGTTTGATGCCCTGTGCCGGCGGCTGGCGGATCCAGCGGCGTTTATCTGCGATCTGGATATTGCCGTCTCGCAAACGCTGTGTTGCAACGGTGCGCATGAATCGTCGGCGGTTCATGCGATTCCGTCGCAGTATAAATCGAAAAAAAAAGAAGAATCCGGCGCGATGCATATTGAAATTGAAAATATCGAGCAGATCATCGACCGGGCATTCGACGAAGAAAAACTGTTCAGTGAGCTGGATGTCGACTGGGCGCAGCCCGGAATCCGCGTACCGATGACCGGCTATGAACAATTCACCGGCGGTAACACCGGCGAATAAAAAATTTATGCAACTTTGCACAGGATGACTGACAATGATTAAGCCGGGAATGTGTTCCGTTACGTTTCGCGACAGGACGGTGGAAGAGGTTATTCAACTGACTGCAGAGGCCGGCCTTGCCGGCATTGAGTGGGGCGGAGACCGGCATGTTCCCATCAGCGATATTCAGCAAGCTGTACAGATTGGAAAATTGACACGTGAAGCCGGCCTGACGGTGGCCGGATACGGATCGTATTATTCCGCCTTTGATCTTCCGGACACTCCGCCGGCGGAGTGTGAACCGGTAGTAAAAACTGCCGCCGCTCTCGGCTCACCGTCGATTCGTATCTGGGCCGGGTCGTTGAAAATGAAAAAAACAAAAGCATATTTCGACACCGTGGTTCAGCAGAGCCGGCGGATCGCCGATGTTGCGCAGGCCGCCGGTATAAAAGTCGGATTCGAATTTCACCCCGGAACGTTCACTGAAACAATCGAAGGGACGGTGGAATTGCTGGACGCGGCGATGCATCCGAATCTGTATGTCTACTGGCAGCCGCGGCATGCGGATAATCTTGCAGAACGGCGGCGGCAGATTGAGATATTGAAAAGCAAAGGCCGGCTTTTAAACCTGCACGTTTATCATTGGGATAATCCGCCGGAATACAGCCGTTTCCCGCTGGAATCCGGCGAAGCCTTCTGGCCGGCCTGCTTTCAGGCGGCTGACGAACCGGGCACAGAACGTTTTGCATTTATTGAATTTGTACGCAACGATGATGTCGGTCAGTTCCGGAGCGATGCTGCTGTCCTTAAAAAATGGCTCAACAATTGAAACGGAATTTTAAAAAAAAGGAGCCTAACGCCTCCTTTCCGATAAACCCGGTTGAGTTTGATTATTTGCGAATTCTAGCAGCAAGTGACACCGCTGAACCGACCAGAAACAGCGTGACAGAACCCGGTTCAGGAATCGCACCGACTGTTACAGTTCCGTCACCATTATCTGTAACAAATAACGCATCATTGCCCAGTGTTGAACTGATAAAGAATTTTCCGAGACTGTCTTCTACAGCCTGCAGATTATGAAAATCTCTGGTCGAATTTGACGTCGCAAGTTTGAATGTTATACGGCTGGCAGTGTCCAGAATATCAAACACCAGCGATTGGTCATATCCGCCTTCGTTTTCACCGATTTGCCGGATGGTTCCGTTCAGAATCACCTGAGATCCGTTATTAAGAATAATTTCGTTCAGTTCCGTCTGTACGGTTGAAAAAGCTGTTCTGGTCGCGTAAATATCACTCGCATTAATCATTAATGTACCGCCATCCAGATTCATACGGATAAGGTATCCAGCCATATATCCAAGGTTGAAACGTGGCGCTGTCACCGTGAATGTTCCATTGATATTATACGTCTGGACTCCACTGTTGCGCGCTAATGAAATGACACTGCCCGCGCTCCACGTTAAAGAACCGCCCGATCCAATTGTTACAGCGGTCGCATTTTGTGCGCCGACATCAAGTCCGGCGGTAGCTGAATTCATGCTTAACGATGCGCCGCCGTCAATGATGAACAACGGTGTGGTCAGATTTACATTCATGCCGCTGGCCATCGCCGGAACATTAATCGCCGGCATATAGGTTCCGGCTGTAATCCGGATTGTATTCGTCGAACTATAAACTGCACCGTCTGTATTCACGGCAGGAATGATATTCCCTTCCCAGTTCGCAGCGTTATTCCAATCGGCATCAACCGCGTCGTTCCAGATATACACTGCGGCATGTAATCCCGATGCCAGCAATGACACCGCTGCGATTATTCCTGTAATCGTCTTTTTCATCCTTTCTCCTTTTCTTTATTTTGCCTGTTTGCTTACGCCAGAAACTGTTTTGTATTATTCACTTTTTTCAGAACAGGTCCCGTATCCCGGCCGGCGCCTCACTGGCCGTTTTATCCAATCGCGTCCTTTAAATTATTTCCAGATACTCAAGTTCGGGCAGTTGTGGAAACGGCTGTGCCGGCTGGTGCTGATACCAGAATGCCACCGAGCAGATATCCGGCTGTTCCGGCAGATAACGCCGGCCGTCGCGCCAGCCGAGCGCCTGAATTGTCACCCGGATATCATTTTTGAAACGCACCGGATCCATGACGTGCCAGCGATACATCGCGTGGCGGTGCTGCGACTGATACAACCCGTTCGGGCGAAGCACCTGATGGTGTCCCATAAACGGAGTGGAATAAATCTGATATTCTCCCACATCCCAGTTATAGGAACCGCCGAAATAATCCTCAGTGCCGGTGCCGCAGATGGTCGGGAATTCCTGATCGCCGTCCAGATAAAACTTGATTTCGCCTTCACCCCACCAGCCGTTATTATTAATGCCCCAGCCCATGACGGTGCCGACATAATGTCCTTGCCCTTTAACACCGTCGAGAATCGTGTAGACATCTTTATACGGCAGCGGATTGACACGCCGGAATTGCGCATGAAAATATGCGGCGTCCGCCGGAACGTCGGTCAAGGTATAATTGATCTGATAAAATGAGATCGCCGGTGCAACCGGATGAATGTTTTCCAGTGTAATACGGCAATGTTTACGGAACGGCATTTCCCAGAAACAGTTCATTCCATTGCGGGGATTAACGGCCACCGGCAGGGAGTTCAGCGCCGGAAAATAATCCATGGTATGCGGATTATTCTGCTTATGCCACGGGATTCCGAAAAAGTCGCAAACCGGACATTCCACCGCCGGCAGTTCCTGTCCGTCCCAGTAAATCCGCAAAATCATGTGCCGTCCCATTTCGCCGGTCACCCACATACTCTGAATGGCTCCCGGACCTTCAATATCGGCGGCAACATACGTTTCACCGGGTTCGATGGTGTCGTAGGCGTGACATTTCCAGCCGAGCCCCAGATCGCGGGACGGAAAATCCGGCCGCGCCGGGTCCATGCCTCCCGCGCCTTTCGCTCCGGTGCGGTTTTCCGCTGAAATCGATCTGGTTTCCGCATTCGACACACGCGACAGTGCCCCCAAAGACATATTCAATCCGTTAAAATTTTCCATGCACGTTTCCTTTCATTGCCTGTCATATTATATTGTAAAGCAGTCTTTTAAATGGCATAACCGATTGAAAATTTGGCATTTATTATGATTCCGTTTAAACACATGAAGTACATCGAACAGCGGTTTGAAACAGAGCTGCATATTTCCGGCGTCGGAGTGCGCGAACCAATGAAGCCGCGCATCATCAACCGTCCCAACGGCACGCGTGACCGGATGCTGATGTATTTTTACAATCCCGTTGTCATCAAAATCCAGGATCAGATGATTTCATGTCCGGCAGGAACTCTGTTTCTCTGGCCGGATCAGGCCAGTCATTATTACGGCAGCAATGACGCCGAATTCACACACAGCTGGATGCATTTTCACGGCACCGTGGCCGATGAACTGATCGCCGAAACCGGATTTCCGGAAAATACACCGTGGGTTTTGAACAACGCCGAAGTATTGGAAAAACGTCTGTACGATCTTTGGCTTGAACTGACCGCTGGCCATTCGGCACAAATCATCAGGCTTTTATTTGAATTGCTGATCCGTGAAACCGCTCGTGAATATTGCTCGAAAACAGTCGCGATACCGGATCAGATACGAACCGTTAAAACATATCTGGACAACCATCCGAACCGGCGGCTCTACCTGCCGCAGCTGGCGCAAATGAGCGGGTATTCAGTGCCGCATTTCAGCGCCTTGTTCCGCAAATATTACGGGACATCACCGCTGGCGTACCAGAACCGGCTGCGGTTAGAACATGCCGCACATTTGTTGACGAATCATAACCAACGGATTTCGGAAATCGCTGCAGAAGCGGGATATGACGATATTTATCAGTTTTCACGTGCATTCCGGAAGCATTTTAAAATCAGTCCCAGCGGAATGCGATTTCATGCGAAATAACTTCAACTGGATTTATATTGCTTAATTAAAATTTTGAGACTGAAAGATGATAACCGTTTATCATTATTCATCTATAGCCGACATCAATTGAAACAATTAAAAGGCGCGAATCACCAGATGCAGCCGTGCACCTTAATTTGCATGCCTGCCGGCAGCGACGCGACACACCAATTTTAATTCACGGTTATAAACCTCTGGCGGCATACAAAGCTAAGATATTTTCAACGGGAACATCGCCTTCAAAATTCTGGCTCGGTCCGAGAATATATCCGCCATTGCGATTGAGCACCTCAATAAAATGTTCGGCTTCCGCGCGAACTTCCTCCGGAGTCCCATGAGGAAGGAGTTTTTGTGTATCAATTCCGCCGTGGAAGCAAAGTTTATCGCCGAAGTCTCTTTTTAACCCTTCCGGTTCCATGTTGGTAACTTTCTGAATCGGATCAAGAACATCGACGCCGCACTCAATAAAATATGGAATGATACTACGGATCACATCGCATGAATGCTGAACATAAAAGATGTTGTGTTGATGGCACAAATTTGGGTATTTGTGCAGGAAAGAGAAAAAACCGCCATGTTCTTTATAGTGTTTCGAGCATGGGAATCGCAACTGAACAGATACGTAAACGTGCCATCGCTGCATGCCTGAAGCATCAGGGCACATTGCGGCGCATCAATCGTGAATTGCTCTAGAAAAATAAATATTCTCTGCGGCGGGACGGTAAACAATTGACATTCGTAAACAATCGGTTACTTTCTTTAAGAAAACTGATAAAGGATGTTTTTGATGAAGCTTGGCCAAATTTACGATAAGACCGGACAGATCGTACTGGTTTTACAAAATGAAAGCGCCAAATTACTCTGTTGTTCAGGTGACTCGCTATTGATGAATTTACCTGCAATTAAATTCATAGACGGGAAAAGTTTTGATACGTTTGCATTGCCGAATCAATTTCTAATGTCGGTGAATGAAGTTGGCGATCCTAATAATTTGAGTGTCCGGATGATTCTGGATGGTGACGTCGTGCCGGAGGCGAGCACGAAAATAATGATTCATACCGTGCCGAAACGGGGTGGTTTTTTGTTTCAGAGATCGACGTTGCTTGCTGGAACAATTGTGCTAATGAGAACATCGAAAAGTGTAGATCGGCTCCGAAGTTTAAGAAATTTTTTGCATTCAGCCAACATGGTGATTTCTGAAAAGGAAGGCAATGTCTACGTCGGTTCTTAAAGGCGCTGTGATCGGCCTGCAGCATCTTCATCCGCGCGGCTATATGCCGTTGTTTTGCAGTAACGCCGCCGTTGAAATTACTTGCGCATATGATCCCGACGCAAATATGCTTCAGCAGTTTTGCCGCGATTTTAGATTAACCGGATATACTGATATTGATAAACTGCTGGATCAACAGTCTCCGGATTTCGCGGCCCTGTTTCTTCCTCATTCGGAGTGCGCTGCTGTTGCTGTAAAATGCGCTGAACGCGGTATTCATCTGATGATTGAAAAGCCGATTTCCAATTCATTGACTGGTGCGATGCAAATTGCCGACGTGGTTAAAAAATCTGGAGTAAAAATGACAACTGGTTACTGCTGGCGGTATCACCCGGCAGTTGTTGCGATGAAAGAAATTTTTTCCGGCGGCGGCATTGGAAAACTGGTTTCAATTGAGATGCGATTAGCTGCCGGACGGATCGAGCGCTACATTACCGGCCATTCGGAATGGATGCTGCAAAAAGAAAAATCCGGCGGCGGTCCGATAATGAATCTCGGTGTTCACTGGCTGGATACGGCGGCGTTTATTACCGGCGACAGTATCGCTGAAGTATGCGCACAGAATCTTTTTACATCGTCAGAATATGATATCGAAGAAAGTTCGCTGGTGCTGATGAATTTTGATTCCGGCGCGTCCGGTGTGCTTTCCACCAGCTACATTGTTCCGGATTCATTTCCCGGCGGAAGGGATTTGTATATCGGGTTGCGCGGAACGAAAGGCGTGATGAGTTTCAGTCCCCGTTATGCCGGCGAACAAGGCGGCGGGGCGCATACGGATGTGCTTGAGCTGTACAGCAGTTCCAACGATATGAACGGTGTATCGGCGCAGCAATTTTCTTTTCAACTGGATGCGGTTGACGGTTATTCCGGTGTTCTCGGCAAAGCATATGTCGAAAATTTCACTACGGCGATCCAGCAGGGTGCAATGCCGGAAATAGGGGCGGATGATGCGGTCGCAGTGCTTCAGGTGGTGGATGCTATTTATAAATCAGCAGAGAAAAAACAATGGGAAAAGGTAAAACGGTGAAAGTTATTGTAACGGATTATATTGAACCGGACATGGCGTGGGAAGCGGAGCAGCTGAAAGCGCAGGGCATTGAGTTTGAAGCGCATCAGTTAAAATTCCTGCCGGAAGATGAGGTGCTGGAAAAAGTGCGCGATGCCGATGTGATCGTAGTGAACATGGTGAAGTTTCCGGAATCACTAATCTCACGCTTGGAAAACTGCAAACTGATTATCCGGCACGGCATCGGCTATGACAATGTGGACGTGGACGCGTGCACGAAGTACGGCATCCAGTTTGCGTACCAGCCGGACTACTGCCAGATTGATGTGGCGGAACATGCGATTTCGCTGATCTTTGCCTGCGCGCGCAAAGTATGCCGCAGCCGCAAAACGCTGGATGAATCCAGCCAGTCGGGACAGTGGGATTTCACCGGCCTGTTTCCGATTTACCGGATGGAAGGCAAAACGCTGGGCGTGCTCGGAGTTGGTCGCATCGGTTCGCATGTGGTGCGTAAAATGCAGAGTTTTGGATTCCGCATTATCGGTCACGATCCATATCTGTCTGAAAAACGCCGCGCGGCAATTCAGGGAATCGAGTGGGTGGATAAAGAAGCGCTTTTCAAAGAAGCGGATTTGATCACGGTGCATACGCCGCTTAGGGAGGATACGCGTTATATTGTAAATGCCGAAACACTGGCGCTGATGAAACCGACAGCATGTCTGGTGAATACCTCGCGCGGCGGCATGGTGGATTCGCTGGCGTTAGCAGAAGCGTTGAGCGCCGGAAAAATCGCCTGCGCGGCAATTGATGTTTATGAAGTGGAGCCGCCGGCGCCGGAATTTGAACTGTTTAAACTGGATAATATTATTTTAACGCCGCACATCGGCTGGGCGTCGGAAGAAGCTGGCTGGGAAATCAGAGAAAGTATTCTGGACGACATTCTGGCCGGCTGTGCCGGACGGGATGCTCGCTGCGTGGTAAATGAAATACGGAGAAGCTAAAATGGCACACATAAAAATTAAAACAGAAATTCCGGGACCGAAGAGTTCCGCCCTGCTGGAAAAATGGCATCAGTATGAAGCGGATGTGGTTGGATATCAGGCGCCCGTGGTGTGGGAATCCGGCAAAGGCTGTCTGGTTCATGATGTGGACGGCAACGTGTTCATCGACTGGACATCGGGCGTGCTGGTAACCAATGTCGGGCACTGCCATCCGCATCTGGTCAAGGCAACCAAACGCGCCAGCGAAGATTTATTGAACAACTATGAGTGTGCCAACACCTACCGGATTGAAGCGGCGGAACGCTTAGTGAAAGCACTGCCGGCACATCTGGATAAATGCTTTTTCCTTTCTACCGGCTCGGAAGCGGTGGAAGGCTCATTGCGTTTAATGAAACGCTACACCGGCAAACATGAAATCCTCAGTTTCGGCGGGGGGTTTCATGGGCGCACGCCCGGCGCGGCGGCGGTGGGCGGACTTGCCGGACCGAAAAAGAAATACGGACCGGTCGTGCCCGGCGTGATCCGTGCGCTCTATCCGAATCCGTATCGCGATCCGTGCAGCTTCTGCGACGGTGATCCGGAGTTTACAAAATATTTTGAATATCTGGAGTATGTGATTGCGACCAGCTCCACCGGCTCACTCGCCGGCGTGATTGTTGAGCCGTATCAGGGCGCCGGCGGTTTTGTATTCGCACCGCCGGGCTGGCTGAAAAAACTGCATGAATGGGCGCGTAGCAAAGAACTGCTGTTTACGCTCGACGAAGTGCAGGGTTCGTACGGCCGCACCGGAAAAATGTGGGCGATGGAACACGAAGACGTTCAGCCGGATATTATCACGCTGGGCAAAGGCATCGGCAGCGGTATTACGGTGTCGGCGATTGCATCCACCACCGAAATTTTCGGCTGTCTCGCCAAGGGCGAAATGAGCAGCACCTACGGCGGGAATCCGGTTTCCAGCACAGCGGTCACTGCGGTACTGGATATTTTCGAAAAAGAAAATCTGGTCGAAAATTCCAAAGTCATGGGCGAATACATGAAAGGCAGGCTGCAGGAAATGGCAGCGAGCTGTCCGTATCTCGGCGACGTGCGCGGTATGGGTCTCGTGATGGGACTGGAATTTGTGCGCGATAAACGGACGAAAGAACCGGCGCCGGAATTAATTAAAACGGTGATTGATGAATGCGGACGGCGCGGGCTGCTGGTCGGTTCTGTCGGCATGTACGGCAATGTGCTGCGCGTTGCGCCGCCGCTGGTGATTACCCGCGAACTGGCGGACGAAAGTCTGGCGGTGATGAGTGAAGTACTGAAAGGTTTGAAGCTGTAATTATGAAAAACTCCTCATCCGCTTACGATCGCACTGTGGAATTTCTTTCCGGACTTGTTCAGATTCCCTCGGTTTCCGGGCAGGAAGCCGAAGCAATGGAATGGCTGGCGGAACAGTTCAGCCGGTTTAATGTCACGGTGGAAAAAATTCCCATGTCCAATGCATTGAAATCCGATCCGGACTACAGCAGTCCGGTACCGGATATCTCCTACGATGGACGTTATAATCTGCGCGTTGTGTGCAAAGGGCGAAATTCGCACCGTGCATTGGCGTTCAACGCGCATGTGGATGTTGTGCCGCCGTCTGAAGGCATGGACGATCCGTGGTCGGGAAAAATTGAGGATGGAATTTTATACGGGCGCGGCGCGTGCGATACCAAGGGTCCGCTTTCCACAATTTTCTGTCTGCTGACCATGCTTCAGGAACAGAATAAAACTCCGGAGTGCGATTTGATTTTTCATCTGGTGGTGGAAGAAGAAAACGGCGGAAACGGTTCGCTGGCCATGGTTCGTCACGGTGAAAAGGCGGACGGATGTATCGTGCTCGAACCCACCGAAGGGAAAATTCTCACCTCAATCCGCGGCGCCGTCTGGTTTAATATTGAGTTTACCGGCGTGGCCGGACACAGCGGACAGGCCGGTAAAACCCGCAGCGCACTGTTAACGGCGTGTGATGCTATCAGCGCGCTAACAGACTATCACCGGAATCTGCTGGCGGCATCGAAAGGCATTCCGCTGTTTGATGATTATGAAAATCCGATGCCGATTACGTTCGGCAAACTGATCGCCGGCAACTGGCCGGCGGCCGCGCCGAACCGCGCAACGCTCGAAGGTGTATTAGGATTGCTGCCGAACAAAACCAAAGAAGAAATCTGTGCTGAAATGGAAGCGGCGCTTCTCGGCACCGGCCTGGGTCCGGACGATTTTAAACTGACGTTTACCTACCAGCACGATTGCAGCGTCACCGATCCCGCCGGCGAGCTGCCGCAGCTGCTGCTGGCAAGCTGCCGGCAGCACGGCTTCGATTCTAAAATTGATGCGATGCCGGCGAGCTGCGATGCGTGGCTGTATAACAACATATTAAAGATTCCGACGGTTGTCTTCGGGCCGGGATCACTGTCCGTTGCGCATTCAAAAAATGAGCATATTCAGTTAAAGGAAATTGAACAGGCCGCCGCTGCCATTTTCGACATGGTGGTCAATTAAAAGGAGCGTTATGAAAGCACTCGTAAAAATCGCCAAAGGCATCGGCAATATTGAACTGCGCGAGGTCGACGCACCGCGTCCACAGGACAATGAAGTATTAATCAAAATTGAAGCTTGCGGAATTTGCGGCACAGACATTCATGTGAAGCATGATAATTTTCCGTATTGGCCGCCGGTGATTCTCGGCCACGAATTTACCGGTACGGTGGTAGAAACCGGCAAAGACTGCCGCGTGTTTAAAACCGGCGACCGCGTCGTCGCCGAACCGCACACCAAAGCCTGCGGACACTGCTATTTATGCCGCACCGGCAACATACAAATCTGTCCGGACAAACGCAGTCCCGGCTGGGGCATCGACGGCGGCATGACGGAATACATCTGCTATCCCGAAAAACTGTTGCACCGCATTCCGGAACACATGACATGGGATCAGGCAGTAATGATTGAACCGGTAGCTAACGTCGTAACAGATTTGCTGGAGCGCACGCGCGTGGACGCCGGCGATCTGGTGGTTGTTCAAGGCCCCGGCGCTATCGGATTGCTCGCCGCTATGGTTGCACAAGCCGTCTGTGCGCGCGATGTCGTCATTCTTGGAACACCGGCGGATGCCGGCACCCGTTTTAAAAAAGCGGCGGAACTTGGATTTAAACATCTGGTGAACATTGCTGAAACCGATCCGGTGGATTATGTGATGCAGCTTTCCGGCGGCAAAGGCGCCGATATCGTCGTCGAGTGCAGCGGCGCGCCGAGAGCGATCCCGCTGATCCCGGATCTGTTACGCAAGCAGGGACGGGTTTGCGTGATTGGTTTAACCGGCGGACGGCAGGTTGAGCTGGCGTGGGATAAATTCGCATTCAAGGCGCTGACGGTCGTCTTTAATATGTCCACATTTTATACATCGTGGGATAAGTCGATTGATCTGGTTGCGTCGGGAAGAGTCCGCGCGGAAGAGCTGATCACACACAAGGTAAAACTGGCCGATTGGGAAGGCGCATTCGCTGCTGTGGAAAATCTTGAGGCGATCAAAGCAGTGCTGACTCCATGATATTATTGTGAGGAAATAAGATGAAAAAAACAGTAGGGTTTGGAGTTGTCGGTGCCGGTTTAATTGCACCGTTTCATTTGAATGCGGTTAAAGATTCTGCTGGCGGAAAAGCCGTTGGTATTTTTGATATTGACCTTGATCGCGCCAGAAAAATTGCGGAGCAGTTCGGCATCAAGGCCTACCGTTCTCTGGTGGAAATGCTGGTAGATGATAAAATTCAGGTAGTTTGTGTGGCAACACCGAATCATCTACATCACGATATCGTTATTGCCGCTGCCGAAGCCGGAAAACATGTGTTAACGGAAAAACCGCCGGCAATGAGTCTGGCGGAAACTGACGAAATGATTGCCGCGTGTGAAAAGGCGGGAGTGAAATTCGGGTGTTTTGTTCAGTGCCGGATTCGCAAAGCGATCAAAGCGATGAAATTCGCGGTGGAAAAGGAACGGTTCGGCAAACTGTTACGTGCTGATGCCTATATGAAATGGTACCGGCCGCCGGAATATTACACCGCTTCCGGCTGGCGCGGAAAACAGGAATCCGGCAGTGGTGTCACTGTGGCGCAGGGTTTTCATTATATCGATTTGTTACAACATCTCGCCGGTCCGGCAATTCAACTGGAAGCGAAAATGAACAATCTGAATCATCCTGATATTTCTCTTGAAGATGATGCGATTGCTTTTGTGAATTATGCCAATGGTGCACAGGGCGTTATTCAACTTTCTACTGCACTGTGGCCGGGGACAGATATCCGGATTGAACTGAATGGCACAGATGGCACTGCCATCATGTCCGGCGAAGTAATGCAATGCTGGAAGTTTAAAGAGGAACAGCCGGAAGATGTCGATATTCGCAAAATCGGGAATGCCGCTCAGGCGACTGGAGCCGGCGGTGCGGCTGATTTCGGGCATGTCGATCACACCGTGGTGGTTCAGGATATGATTAATTGTATCGATACCGCCAAAGATGTAGTCATTCCGGTAAAATCAGTGCGCCCGACTCTGGAAATTGTTTTAGCGATGTATCAGTCCGCTTACCGGAAAGCGTCAGTGCAGTGGCCGATTTTTGATGATCCAGAGGTTTGGAAAAATTAACGGCTAAAATTTTCCATTGCGGACCTCAAACTTAGTGGGCTTTCCGAGCGTCTCGCCGCCGTTTTTCAGCCAGTCAGCGATCCATGGAATCATTTGTTCTGAGGTCAGAGAGGGTTTCCCGAAATGATCAAACGCCTTCTGTGAATTATTCAACCAAGCTGTATCTTGTTCTACGCCGGTAAATATCGGATTGACATCAAAAAGTTTCCCAAATGTAATAGCGGTTTCCCTGATGGAGAGTATTTCTTCGCCGGTGATATTTAAAATATCTGCCGGGCTTTTTGCTAGATTGATTGATGCAATAATATATGAAAGTGCATCGCCTTGCCAGATGCAGTTAAAGCGATTCATGCTGATATCAATTGGCTGGCGATGAAGAACTTTCTGGGCAATATCGACTAACACGCCGTAACGCATTTCTACTGAATAAGTTAACCGGATAAGTATAGTTCGTAATCCTGATTTTTCCGATGCATCGCAGAACGCTTTTTCTCTGCCCCGGCAGGACTCAGCATAGCCGCTTTCTGATGCAGTCTCTCCATCTTCGGTTGATCCGGCCGAAGTCACCGGCACAAATGAATAAACACAGCCAGTGGATAGTGCAGCAATTCTGGAATTTTTAAATCGCTGCGTCACCAGTCCCGGCATTTCAACATTCATTTTATGTAGCAGTTCCGGTTTATCACTGGCGCCGAATTTTACTCCTGCCATAAACCAGAGATTTTCAGCATCTGGTAATTTTTCCAGTTGTACTGTATCGCTTAGATCGCAGGTAATTGTTTGTATTCCGTTTTTCTTAAACCAGCGTTTTGAGTCAGGGGAAGAAAACCGGGACACAGCAATCACCCGATTTGATTTTCCCGCTTGTTCAAAACAGCGCTTCAGCATCAAACAGAGGTGCGGCCCCATTTTTCCAGAGGCACCCAGAACAAGAACGTCATCATCTAAATTTCCGGCGGTATCAAGCGCACATATACCCGGGCGGGAAATAAAACTATCCAGTGTATTTTTTGTAAAAGGAGTATTCATAATCCACGTATCAATCAATAAGTAACTTAATAGTTACGGCGCGGATTAACTGCAACACAAATTTTTGATTATTTTTCGTTTTGCATATAGCCGCGTGTCTGAAAAAATTATTTGCGACCTGATAAAACCACCGAGTGTAAGTCCCGAGGGTGCCCCGGGGACTGATTTAACCGATGAAATCCGCGTGGCGGAATATCTGCAATCAATGATGATGCCTTGGTGAAATTGATGGATACGCAACTGGGGCATCCTCCTGATTGCGTCGTTTAAACTACGCGCCGGCGAATTGCATTTGCACTGCCATCTAGTGCCGGTATAACCGTTCCGTCGTTTGCCGCTGAATTACGTGACGGCTACATCTACGGATATGGTGCGTGCGACACAAAACACCTCACCATCGTAATCGCGACGTTGCTGACATCAATCGCTTTAGGTGAACGCACTTCATCCGGTACCGGTTATCAATTCCATAAGCGCCGGCAACGACACGGCATTCCCGTCCGGGTTCATCCTGCGCTGCTGCAAATTGCCGGACTGTTTCAATTTGCTGAATCAGTTCCGGATTAAAGTTGCGGATATTAGCCATTTCGAATTCATCAATATAATGCTCCAGCCTGGCCGCGTGATCTGTTTCTTTTAATTTATCCGTTAACACCCGGGTTAATCCGGCATAATCGACCTGTTCGAGAATTTGAAATGTTTTCAGAAAACGACCAAGTCGATGGGTTGAAACAAACAACCGCTGTTGTCCTGAGCGCGCAAGCAGAGAATAAAACCGGGCTCGTTTTTCTTCTGTGTCTGCGACGGCGTCAGCAATATTTTGTTTTGCCTTAACAACAATTTTTTTTACGCGCCGGTTTTTTACAATCCAGCCTGCGCCGCCCGCAGCCCCGGCGATACCGGCGCAAATACCGGCACATAGTTTTGCATTCATCCCGTTTCTCCTTATCTTAATTTTCCCGACCGCGACTTCTTCATCCGCACTCCGTTAAACGGCTCTTTTTTACGCATGTGCCGCAGCTCTTTTTTCTCGATGGCAATAAGCTCCAGAATCGGCAGTGGAAAATTTTTCAGGTGTGCCGGCATATATCTTCTCCTGTTTGAGTTGTTTTTTGGACGGCAGTATATGCAGAGATGAATGACACAGCGTGTCACTGGAAAAACTTTTTCAAATAATTTCGCGAACCGGAAAAAGGTGAAAATCCTGTCGATCCTGTAAGTCCTGTCAAAAAACGGTATCCGTTTATCTCTGTGATACTCGCAAGGATGAGACATTGAGATTTGACTTTTAACTTTTTCCTTCAAATTTCAGGTTTTATTTTCCTCTTCTCTTCTTATAATCACGCAAATGGCAAAAAAACGTTCTAAAGAAGATGACGTGCCGGTACGCTCGCCGCGTCGCGAGATGATCGGAGTGATTCTGCTGGCGCTGTGTTTGATGAGTTTTCTCAGTGTATTTTCGTTTAATCCGAATGACATCAGCCTGCTGTGCAGCCCGCCGGCGTCGCCGCCGCATAATCTGATCGGCCCGTTCGGCGCATGGTTTGCCTATTTCGGACTGCTGCTGTTCGGCGCCGGTGGCTGGCTGGTTCCGTTTATTTTATTAACCGGCGGGCTGCTGATGACGTTCCGTTCGTACGAACGCATCTGGCCGGTCTGGACATGGCTGTTTATCAGCTTAACGGCGCTCGCCGGCTTTTTTGAATATCAGCCGGCGCTTTGGAGCGGACTGGTTGCGCGGTATAATCTCGGCACACCCGGCGGACTGATTGGAAATCTGCTGGCTGTGCGCACGCTCGGATTGTTAATCGGCCGCACCGGCGCCGGTGTCGTTTTTACAGCAATCATTATTCTGGCGCTGCTGCAGCTCACCGGTATGCACCCCTTCACACCGTTTGTTTTTGTCTGGAAACAAATCCGCGGCGTGCTGCGCCGGAACGGGCGGGATAACGACGAGGTTTTAACGACTGGGAAAAAACCGGTGAAACAGCGGCGTGAAAAAATTAAAACAATACCGGCAGAAGAACTTTTTATACCGGCGCCGGAACCTGAGCCTGTACCGGCAAAGCCGAAAAAACCGTTACGCGACGTATTAAAGCCGGTAGCGGTGCCGCAAGAGAAATCAAGCGACGAGGCCGGCGGCGCGAGTGTTAATATCGCGTCGGGCGCTGATCAGTCCGGCTATCAGCTGCCGCCGGTCAGTCTGCTTGACGAACTGCTGCCGCTGGATCAGCGTACCGCACAGGAAAATACGATCGAAAAAGCAGCAATTCTGCAACGGACGCTGGAACAGTTTAGTGTAGAAGGCGCGGTGACGCATGTTGAAACCGGTCCAACGGTAACGTCGTATGAAATTACCCCGGCGGAAGGCGTACGCGTTGAAAAAATTTCATCGCTCGAACGCAATATCGCACTTGCTCTGAAAGCGCAGAGCATCCGTATTCAGGCGCCGATTCCCGGTAAAGGCGCGGTAGGAATTGAGGTGCCCAATGCAAAAGGTTCCGCAGTATATTTGCGCGAACTGGCAGAAAGTCCGGCGTTTCATAACCCGGATATCACGCTGCCGCTGGCACTCGGCAAAGACGTCAGCGGGAAGATGGTGGTCGGCGATCTGGCGAGTATGCCGCACATGCTGATTGCCGGGGCGACCGGCGCCGGAAAAACGGTGTGTATGAACTCGCTGCTCACCGGACTGCTGCTGTCGTGCACACCGGAACAGATGCGGCTGATTCTGGTCGACCCGAAAACATTTGAATTTCAGGCGTATGAAAATCTGAAACATCTCGTGGTGCCGATCATCACCGACGCAAAGAAAGTCACGCTCGGTCTGCGCTGGGCAATTAAGGAGATGGAAAAACGGTATGCCCTGTTTAAAAAGCTGAAAGTGCGCGACATTAAGGGATTTAACAACCGCGCGATCGAGCAGCAGGCGGATCTGTTCGGTGAAACCGCACTGGAAAACAGAGCGCCGGCAGAAAAAGAGAATATTCCGGCAAAACTGCCGTATATCGTCATCGTGATTGATGAGCTGGCGGAACTGATGGGCGTTGCACAGCAGGAAATCGAGCCTTGTATCGTGCGCCTCGCGCAGCTTTCACGCGCGGCCGGAATTCATATGATTCTCGCCACGCAGCGTCCGTCGGTAAACGTTATTACCGGAACCATTAAAGCGAATATTCCGGGACGGATCGCATTCCGGGTTAACCAGGGGAACGACAGCCGCACGATTCTGGATACTGTCGGCGCCGAAAAACTGCTTGGCAAAGGCGATATGCTTTTCCTGCCGCCGGGTAAGCCGAAACCGGTGCGTTTACAGGGAACGTGGACGAGCGACGCCGAACTGCACCGCGTCACCGATTTCATCCGCCAGCAGGGCACGCCGGAATTCATCACCGAAATTACGCAGAAGATGGAAGACAGCAAGGCGGAACTGCCGGCAATGGATGCGGACGACGGGATGCTTGAGGCCGCAATCGAAGTGCTGCGCCAAACCAAACGCGCGACGACTTCGTCGCTGCAGCGCCGCCTGAAAATCGGTTACAACCGCGCCGCCAACCTCATGGAAGTGCTCGAACAAAAAGGAATTATCGGGCCGCCGACGGAAACCGGACCGCGCGATATTCTGGTTGATCTCGACGGTGAAATTCCGGACAATGAGGGTGCAGTGCCGCCGGTGGAGGGTGATGCCGGCGGTGAACCGGCGGAAGCAGCGGAGGTAGATCCGCAGGAGGAATAACCATGGCAAGCATCGGAGAGACGTTTAAGGCTGCGCGCATCGCCAAAGGGGTCAGCGAATCTGAAGCCGGCGCCGCGACGAAAATTCTGACGAAAATGATTGTTTCGATAGAAGCTGACGATTTTTCCGGTATTGCTGCGCCGATGTATGCGCGCGGCTTTATCCGCATATACGCCAAATATCTTGAAATTGACCCTGACCCGCTGCTGGCGGAATATAATGAAAAATTTATCCATGAAACCGGCGGTGCACCGGAACCGTATGATGATGAAGAAAAAAAATATTCATCGCTGCCGTTCGACCCGCGCATCGTCGCCGGCGCAATCGCCGGCATTATTGTTCTGATCGTGCTCATTGCCAGCATTACCAACTGCATCCGCCGCCGCGCACCGGAAAAAACCGCCGCCGCGCACCAGACGAAAAACGCCAGGGTCCTGCTCAACGAGCCCCTGCCCGATCTTTACCTCATCGACCGTGAAACCATTGAACAGAAATAATATGGAAAAAAACAATCAATCGGCAATCGACAATCGCCAATCGGCAATTATCAATCCCCCCAACATCCTCACTCTCAGCCGTTTCGTGTTCGCGATCCTGTTCATGGTTTGTTTGAGTGTTCCATTTTCCGGCGCAACGATTATCGCATTAATTTTATTTGCCGTCGCCGCACTCACCGACGCACTTGACGGATATCTTGCGCGCAAAATTTACGGCTGCACCGATTTCGGGAAGCTGATGGATCCGCTTGCCGACAAAGTGCTCACCGCCGCCGCATTCATCGGCTTCGCCGGACTTAGACTGATGCCCGCATGGATGGTCACACTGATTATTTCACGCGAAATGATGGTTACCGGCCTGCGCCTGCTTGCCGCCGAAAAAGGTGTTGTGCTCGCCGCCGGCGCGTGGGGCAAGCATAAAACCGTCTGGCAGATGGTCTATATCATCGCTGTTCTGATAGCCCGGCCATTCGGCGTTTTGACACAAAAAACATGCTGCACCGCAAACTGGACTTTCGCCTTCGCCGTCACGGGCATCACCCTCTGGAGCGGCATTGTTTATTTCCGCGAAAATTTTTCTTTATTGAAAAAGTAAACGCGCCGCCCCCGGCGTGTTATGAATAAACAGGAATATTTTCAGAGCAGTTTAGTTTTTCAGGAATTTGTATGTCTACAGCACGAGAAGAGAGTTGGCAGATTAAACGGCGCGCCGATGTGTGCGCCGGCACGAATGAACCGTTTAAAGACGGCGACGAATTTATGACGCGTCTGCTGTTTATCGACGGTGAATATGTCCGCGAAGATTACAGTCTGACGTGGTGGAACGAAAATAATCCCGAGCGCGGTATCAGTGCGTGGAAAAGTATGTTCCGCCTGCCGCCGGCGCCGGAAGAGCCGGTAAAAAAAGAAAATGCGGAATCGCTGTTGCGTAAGATGGTAGCGAAGGAGGATGCAGACGATACGAATGCAATTTATATTCTCGCGGTGATGCTGGAACGTAAAAAAATTCTGGTCGAAAAAGATATACAGATGCGCGACGACAAAACGAAAGTCCGCGTTTACGAACATAAAAAAACCGGCGACACATTTTTGATTGTCGATCCGGAGCTGAAACTCGCCGAAATTGAACAGGTTCAGGAAGAAGTCGTTGGATTGCTCGGCGGTAAGCCGCCGAAAACCGCAACGGTGATTTACTTTGAAATGGTTCTGCACGCGCTGGTGGAAAAACATAAAAAAATTCTATTTCCGAAAAAACCGGTCGGTGGCGAAGAAGGCATTGTACAGAAACTCGCGGCATCGTTTTTTGCACTGCTCGCCGGCAAAAAAAGTCCGTGGTGGGAAGAGTCGAATAAAGTTTTTAACCGTTTTGAAGATTCCGAAACGTGGGGACCGGCAGTCACTGAATACCGCGATCTGATTGAACGCATCCCGCAGGAAGTCCGTTTTCAAGGACTCGGAAAACCGGCGCTGGCCAAGGCACTCGAAACACTCGCACTGCAAGAACCGGCAGAAATTACCGAAACCGAAGTTCTCGAGGCATTTAACATCGATGATCCGCGCATCATTGAACTGCGTGAGAAATTTCTCGCCGCAGTTCAAGCCGCTGCGACATATAATTCATAAAAAGGACATACGGCCTAAAAGGTATATTATATGCTGCCGGTTAAGCGCTGAAAACTCATATAGATACTTCCGGTAAATCCGGGAGTATCTATGTTAAAATTAATTATGATTCCAATTTTACGCCGGTGCGTGTTATAAATGCGGCATGTCTCTGACGGATGGTTTTTTGTGGGTCGATATCGCCCTGGCGGTGCTGGTGCTGCTGTTTTTTCTGAACGGATTGCGGCGCGGGCTGTGCCGTGAACTGGCGCATATCCTTACGTTTGCGGCATTGATTGCCGGTTTCTGCTTTTTCTACGCGCCAATCACAGAATTCGCTGCCTGCCACTGTACATTTGTTGCGCTGGAACATATTCACATCGCCGTGCCGGTCATGATGCTGAGTGCTGCGCTTGTCGTATACATTCTGATCTGGCTGTGCCTGCGCGCACTGCTTTGTCCGTTCCTTGATTTTCTCGGTGAAAAATTTCTCGGCGGAATCGTCGGCGCAGCGCGCGGCGCGGTTTTCGGATTAGTTATTATTGCGGCACTGACGCTCGTGCAGATTCCGGCGGTGCAGGAAGCTGTCGTCGATAAATCGGTAATCGGCTGCTGGGTTGAAAATACCATCACGCCGTGGCTCAAAGAAACCGTCACAATGCCGGAAACCGGCTGCGGTGATTTTCCGCTGCCGCTGGAATTTTATCGCCGGAAAAATACAGATGAAGCTGCCGGCCTCACGCAAACAAACACACCGCCGGGAAATACTCCGGCGTCCGCCAATCAGCAATCGACAATCAACAATGACAATGGTCCCCAGAGAACTGATTGAAGAAATCCGCGCGCGCAACGATATTGCCGAAGTCATCGGGTCCTATCTGCCGTTGCGCAGCGCCGGTACGCGCTTCAAAGTCAACTGTCCGTTTCATAAAGAAAAAACGCCGTCGTTCACGGTGAGTCCCGACCGGCAGATTTACCACTGCTTCGGCTGCGGCGCCGGCGGCGATGTGATCCGCTTCATCCAGGAATATGAAAAGGTCGATTTTATGACGGCGCTGCGCATGCTCGCTGATCGCGTTGGAGTTGAACTCACTGTGGCAGAGAGCAGCGATGAAACCGGTGCGAATCGCCGTAAACTTTTTCAAATTCATGAAAGCGTCGCACAGCTCTATCGAAAAATTTTAACCGACCATCCTGAAGGTGCCGCCGGCCGCGACTATCTTGCCGCGCGCCGGTTAACCGGTCAGATCGCCGAAGATTTTCAAATCGGCTTTGCGCCGGACCGTTTCGATGCACTTGAAAAATGGGCGGCGCAGAAAAAAATTCCATTTGAACTCATGGAACAGGCAGGACTGATGATTCAGTCCGGCAAACACGCCGGAAGTTTTTACGACCGTTTCCGCAACCGCCTCATGTTTCCCGTCCGCGACGAGACCGGACGCGTAATCGGCTTCAGCGGCCGCGCCGTCAATCCGGATGAAAAAGGGGGTAAATACGTCAACAGCCCCGAAACACCGCTGTTTCATAAAAGCCGCGTGCTGTTCGCCATCGACAAAGCGCGGCGCGCGATGGTCGACAAACGTACTGCGATTGTGGTTGAAGGTCAGCTCGACGCCATCCGCTGTCACGAGGCCGGAATGAATAACACCGTTGCCTCGCAGGGAACCGCACTCACATCCGACCATGCGCGTATGATCCGGCGCTATGCTGACGAAGTCATTTTAATGCTTGATGCCGACAGCGCCGGACAAAAAGCAGCGCTGCGTTCATCCGAAGCATTCATCGCCGAAGAACTCAGTGTGCGTGTGGCATCACTGCCCGCCGGTGAAGATCCTGATTCGCTGATTCGCAATCAGGGTGCCGATGTTTTTATGGCACACATTCATGCTGCCGTTCCGGCGATTGATTTTCTGATTAACGTAATGAGCGCGCAGGAAAACCTGAACAACGAAGCCGGACTCATGCGCACCGCGCGCGCCGTACAGGCATTAATCGCCCGGGCGCCCGGCGCCGTTCAGCGCGATCGCATGGTGCAGACAGCATCGGAACGGCTGAATCTTTCGCCGGCGGCGCTGCGCCGCGACCTCGCGCATAAAAAACAAACATTGCGGCGCCCTGCAGCGGAAACGGCCGGCAGCGCCCTGCCCGCGCCGGAACATTATCCGGACAACGAAACAGCGCTGCTGGAAATTTTAATATTTCATTATGACGCTGCATTTACAGTGGTTGCCGATCATCTGCCGCCGGATTTTTTCTCTCATCCTGACTGCCGCTTATTATTCGAACTGCTGCTGGATTACGGCGCGGCGTTTATGGATCAGATTCCGCCGGAACGCACCGGCGCACAACGGCTCGCCGCACGGCTGCAGGCCGGAGAAACAAAAATTCGCGGCGGAAACGATGATCATGCCAAAGCCGCACAGGATATCGTCATGGCGCTTTGGCGCAAAGCGCTTAAACACCGGCGGCAGACTCTGCCCGCCGGTCCGGCAACAATGGAAATTACACTCCAGCTTAAACAGCTCGACTTCGGTTGGGAACATGCCGTCAGTTTTATGGTTGTCTGAAATGCAGCTGATTTAAAAAATAGAAAATTATCTCTGCCGCTTAATTTATTGTATTCATGATTGCACGCGCGGCGGGCATTAACCGCGATTCCGGTGCGGCCAATGAAAACGAAATCGTTCTAGTTGCGCTGGTCCATCACCCGCTGAACAGCGCGCTGGACAAGCTCAGTCCCGTTAGAAAGTCCCAGTTTGACTTTGATACGTGCGCGGTAGGTTTCAATTGTTTTTATACTCAGTCCCATTGCGCCGGCAATTTCTGCAGTATTCTGACCGTGCCCAATGCGTTCGAATACGTCCAGTTCGCGGTCGCTCAGTTTTTCTACCGGGTTGGAGTAACATGAGACACGCCGGTGAAAGTTTTTCATGATTTTCTGCTTCACGGATTCACTGGCGTACACACCGCCATTGAAAATCTCGCGAAAGGCATCAATCAGTTTTGCCGGCGGCGCGTCTTTACCAACGTACCCGCTCGCACCGGCACGGAGCACGCGTTCCGCATAGAGCATTTCGTCCTGCATTGAAAGAACCAGTGTCTTGATGCCGGGAAAGCGCGCTGAGATGTCTTTAACAAGATCAAGACCGGAGTCTTTTCCGAGAGAAAGATCAACCAGAACCAGGTCCGGCGACAGCCGGGCACAAAGTTCGACAGCATGAGCACGGCTTTCTGATTCGCCGCAAACGACAAATTCAGGTTCCTGCTCAACGTAATCACGCAGTCCCTTGCGAATAAACGCGTGGTCATCCACAATCAGGATTTTCTTCCTCTCTGGAGGGGTTGCAAACATCCGTAAATTATATGATAAAAACCGCTTGTCCCTACAACCACAATCTCAACTTTTCTCTGACTCTTTAACAGCATTCCAGACGGCGTCCAGTTCTGCCGGCGCACACTCTTCCGGTTTTTTTCCGGCGGCATTCAACCGGGCTTCGAGCGCCTGAAACCGGCGCATAAATTTTGCAATGTTTTCGTTGAGCACCTCTTCGGCATCGAACCCGAGGTAACGCACCAGATTGACGGCAGAAAAAATTAAATCGCCAAGCTCTTCTTTGAGCGCTGCCGGATTCCCGGCAGCCAGCGCCGCTTTCACTTCCGCCAGCTCCTCTTCGAGCTTGGCGGCCACGTCGGCAACACCGTCCCACTCAAAACCGGCGCGCGCTACGCGCTTCTGCGCCAGCGCCGCTTTCATCAGCGCCGGCAGGTGGCGCGGAATGCCGGCGACAAGCGATCGCGGTGTATCACCGCCTTTTTCGGTTTTTTTAATCACTTCCCAGTTTTTCAGCACTTCGCCGGATGTATCCGCCTGTACAGTACCGAAAACATGCGGATGGCGCCGGACGAGTTTATCGCCGATGCCTGTAACGACGTCATTAAAGTTGAATGCACCCTCTTCGTCGCAGATTTGCGCCTGAAAAACAATCTGCAGCAGCAGATCGCCGAGCTCCTCACACAGCAGACTCCGGTCGCCGGAATCCATCGCGTCAATTGTTTCGTATGTTTCTTCAACCAAATTTGAGCGCAGCGATTCAATCGTCTGTTCACGATCCCACGGACAGCCGTCCGGCGCGCGCAGCCGGCGCATAATGTTCAGCAGACGTTCAACTGGATTGGTGGAGTTAATGCTCAATGTTCAATTCCTGATATCCAGAGAACAGTGATCAATGAACATTAAATATTGAAAATTGAACATTGATAACTGTTACCGGCGCGTAACCAGCGCTATAATCTCTTTCGCCGGAACATCGCCGAGCGATTCAAGAATAAATTTTGCGCCGGAAAAATCTTCAAAATTCGTATACTCGTCCGGCACGGCAATACAGGTCGCCGCCGCCGTCAATGCGCCCTTGCAGGCGGTCTGCGAGCTTACCGCCGCAATCGCCGGCAGTGTCTCCTGATTACGGACTTTCAGCATGCGCAGCCAGTGATCCGCGCGCGGAAATGCACCGTCTGTCACATCAAATGCTTCCAGCTCGACGCCCATTTCATCCAGCCCGAGGCGCTTCATTAATGTTTCCGCCGCTTCCTCCGGCCACGCCGACATCGCCACGACCTGAATATTTTTAGACTGCGCTTCTTTAATCAGTGGCGGAAGCGCCTTATTCAGTTCCGCCTTTTCAGCAAAAAACTGCGCCATAGCCTCTTCCGCCGCTGCAATCAATTCCTCCGTTCCGGCGGCCTCTTTGCCGGCCGCTTTCAGCAGTTCCGGAATCAGCGCTGCCGGCCGGCCGGCGGCGCCGGTGCGTCCGAAAGAAACCGGCGTTACATCCACCCTGCCCGCCAGCGCTTTTTTCACCGCATCAAACAGCGCTGCGCGTCCAGTTGTCGCAATATATTCCAGTTCAAAAAACAGCACTTCGCGCGGCGAAGCCTTGGGTGTCACATTATTTTTGTCCATACTTCTGCTCCTGAAGAAATCTTTCCCTCTTAAAAAATAAGTGCATAGTGTATGTGTCGCGCTGCCCGCCGTCAAGTCTGCGGAATTCCGGTGCAGAGGCGATCTTTTTTGCGCATTTTTGTGTACAGAAATTTCCACGCAGAGCCGCAGAGCTTTTCAACATCCATTCAGAATCTGCAGTTAACATTCCAGCGCGCAGGGAACCTGCGCGCCCGGCCGGTGTTTTCATTTTGTAAAAATAAGGTAGGGCGCGCAGTCCCTTGCGCGCCGGTAATAGTCCAAAATTCGCTGCAGCCAGGGGACTGTCCGCCCTGCCATTAACTTCCGGCACATCAAAACTGAGATTTTAAGATGGTTCTCCTCCGGCAACTTTGCGGCTTTGCGCGGGAAATTCAGCACGACCGGGAATATTTTTTGACAGGATGACAGGATTTTTAATCTGGAGAGTTTGGCCACAAAAAACACAAGAAGGCACTAAAATGGTTTTAACAGAGGGACGCGAAAGAATGCGAAGAGGTTTTGATGACCGGATTTGTGGAAAGACAGCGGCCTCGCTGTACGCGGTCGTCGAGACCAGCGCCCCTCTATTTTCTTTTTTAATTTTTTTGTAAAAACAGGTGGGGCAGACATTCCTGTCTGCCCGTATTTTTGCGCAGACAGGAATGTCCGCGCCACATTTTGCACTTCAATGAAGCGTTCGTTTTATCTCTGCGTCAAAAAAATTCTGTCCAGCGCCGGAAAAAGTTTGCTGGTGCGCAGACGGTTTGCGAATATTGCAGGAATTTAAATGTTTGATGTTAACGCGCAGAGGAAGTCATGAAGCACAGTGAATGGATTGCAGTTCTGGATTACGGCTCACAGGTGACGCAGCTGATTGCGCGGCGCATCCGCGAACAGAAAGTGTATTGCGAAATTCTCCGGTTCGATACTCCGGCGGCGGAAATTGCGAAACGCGCGCCGCAAGGCATTATTCTTTCCGGCGGTCCGGCGAGCGTACCGGATGCGAATTCCCCGAAGTGCGATCCGGCGCTATTTGATCTTGGGGTTCCGGTGCTCGGCATTTGCTACGGCATGCAGCTGACGGCGCACACTCTCGGCGGCACAGTGAAGCCGGGACTGAAACGCGAATACGGCAAAGCCATGATGGATGTCGTAAAAGATTCGCCGCTGTTCGATGGACTCGACAGGCAGCTACAGGTGTGGATGAGCCATGGCGATAAAGTTGAAACGCTGCCGGACGGTTTTGAAACCGTGGCAAAAAGTGACAGCTGTCCGCTGGCCGCCATGCAGGATCCGGCGAAAAAAATCTACGGCGTTCAGTTTCACCCCGAAGTGGTGCACACCCCGCAGGGTGCAAAAATGCTCAGCAATTTTGCACTGAAAATCTGCGGTTGCGCCGGTGACTGGGAAATGAGTAAATTTATTGAAGAGAGCGTGAATGCCATCCGCGAAAAAGTCGGCGGCGAACACGTACTGCTCGGACTTTCCGGCGGCGTCGACTCTTCGGTCGTTGCGGCGCTGCTGCACAAAGCCATCGGCAAACAGCTCCACTGCGTATTCGTCGACACCGGACTGATGCGCTACAAAGAGGCCGAAGAGGTTGAAAAGCTTTTCGGCGATGCGTTCGGCATCGACCTCCACACCGCGCATGCTGAAGATATTTTCCTCGCCAAACTCGCCGGCGTTACCGACCCGGAACAGAAGCGTAAAATTATCGGCAAAACATTTATCGATATCTTCGCCGAAAAAGCGCGCGCAGTCGGCAAAGTTAAATATCTCGCGCAGGGAACCGTATATCCGGACGTCATTGAAAGTATTTCGCCGGCTGGCGGACCGTCCGTCGCCATCAAGAGTCATCATAACGTCGGCGGGCTGCCGGACGATCTGCAGTTTGATCTGATCGAACCGCTGCGCGAACTCTTCAAAGACGAAGTGCGCGCCGTCGGACGCGAACTCGGACTGCCCGATTATGTTGTCGACCGCCAGCCCTTCCCCGGCCCCGGACTCGCGGTGCGCATTCTCAGCGACATCACCAAAGAACGCGTTGAGCTCATCCAGCTTGCCGATTTGCGCGTTCGCGAAGAAATTCTGAAAATGCCGAATCATCTCGACGTTTGGCAATACTTCGCCATCCTGCTCCCGATTCAAACCGTCGGTGTTATGGGCGACAGCCGCACCTACGAACACGTCGTCGCCGTGCGCGCCGTGCAGAGTATCGACGGCATGACCGCCGACTGGTACAAACTTCCGTATGATGTGATGGATCGTATTTCCAACCGCATCATCAACGAAGTCAAAGGCGTCAACCGCGTCGTTTACGACATTTCATCCAAGCCGCCGGCCACGATTGAGTGGGAATAAACGGTAAACTATCGCCTGACATATCACCCCGGCCAGTCGTTTCATAATCGTCCTGCCGGTTTACACGATCATGTTTTTAAGGTGAACTTTCAGAATCGACGCGTTATTTCCGGCGAATCAGCTTTGTTTCTTCGTCATAAGTGAAATCAATGATTTTGCCTGAAATAATCAACTCAATCGCTTCTTCGATAACCGGCAGCGGAACAGAAAACCATTCACGCGGCGTATAACGGATTCCGACAGCATCAAACACATCTGCGTTCAGGCATACTTTTCCGAAAAACCGGTGCAGCAGCAGTTCCAGCTTCTGCGGATTTAAATTATAGCATTCGAATGTTTCCACAATATGAACCGGCGCCATTAAAAATGTCGGATCATCTTTCGCATTCTTAACACGCTCATCCACCGGAACGGTGCTGAATCCGATTTTATACAGATGTTCTATCGAAGTTATTTGCGGATCCGCACTCAAAGAGCGCAGAATATAGATAAATCCTGTCTGTCCATCTTCCTCGGTTATATTGTTTAAATCGTCCATTAACCGGTCTTGATGCTCAGTAACCCGCCGTCCGTTTTTGTACAGAGCGCGGGCCAGTGACCGGAGGAGCAGATCGGATTCTGTTCCATTTTCGAAGATACAGCGCAGGCGCGCATTTACCTTTCCGCCGGTTTTTTCTTTTTCACCGACATCCGCAACAAAAGTGAGAATTCCGCTCAGAACAAAAAAATGCCCTTTCTGAATCTGCCGCTCAATCGAAAATGGGAGCAGCGTGCGTCTCCCTGTTTTCAGTTCCGCCTGACACTGTTTAAAGAGCGGCTCAAACCGGCTGAAGTCCCGGCACGGTTTTCGTTGCGCAATATAATCCGGCATCGCAATGTCCTGTGGAATATGGCGCAAAGAAAAAATACTGTCTGCCGGATTTTCATTCAGCAAATTTAAATCATCGTCATCAAAAATCTCCGTGATGTTTTCCGGCAGTTTTTCAGATGTCAGCAATCCGAATTCATCCAGATCAATCAGTGCTTTAATTTTTTCAGAATCATTTTTTAATGACTGCAGCCGCGCCGCCAGACGGTATTCCTGCACATTGGAAATATCATTTTTCGGCGCTCTGCCATGCTGCCGCCGGAATTCTGTAATTTCATAAAAAGATTCTGTCAGCCGCTCATCTTCGGACAACCTGTTTGACGATTCCGGCTTAATGTCCAGTAAGCCGAGATCATCATCTTCAATCAGCGCGCGCAGTTTCCCGGCATCCATTCTCTAGACTCCCTGTTTCCGGCGCTGGTGCCGGATAAACGCCAGAACTTCCGCCATACGCTTTTCCAGCGGATCAATCGCCGTCAAAGACGGTTCGCGTCCGGCAGTTTGAACAAACTGTTTAATTTTCGGCCACATTAAAACCGCTTCATCCTCTGTCACCTGACTGCGGGTCGACTCGATGCACTCCATGATTACTTTTAAAACTGACGGATTGACCGATTTTGACAGAATCTCAAATGCTTTCTGGAACGGATTGATGCGATCGATCAGATCAATATGGAGGTCATCAATATTCACAAACTGATTCGCCATGCGAATAAAGCGCCTGTCGCCGGACTGCTCCACCGTCGCATTTTTCATGACGGAATCGACCACCACATACTGCCGGACTTCTTCACATTCCGCATCCGTCAGGTCGGGATATTTTGTGCGGATAATTTTTGGAATCAGAATTTTATTCATCACTTCGGGATCAATATTTCCCGGCAGCGCTTTCTGCATTGTACTGTCCTGCAGAATCACCGCCTTTAAATCATTCAAATCCGATTCGATAATATCCTTCACCCGTTTTGAACTCGGCTCCTTAAATCCGCGGATTCTTAATTCATCCGGAGCAGTAATATCATCATTGGACTGCTTTGTTCTGAATTTAAAACCCGGCGCCAGCACCTGTTCCATCAGCAGCGAACAGGTAATCGCTTTCAGCATATTATTCACCGAAACCGTCACCAGCTCATCGGCGGCATCCGGCTGGGCAATCAGATTCGTAAACTGTGCATGGGTTTTATTTTCACTGTCGCGCGTACAGCGCCCGATAATCTGCACCACTTCAGTTAACGAGCCGCGATACCCGACCGTCAGCGCATGTTCACAGAATACCCAGTCGAACCCTTCTTTTGCCATTCCCAGCGCAATAATCAAATCCACATCTTCAGGACGCTTAATATTCCGCAGATACGAAATCACCTTATCGCGCTCTCGCGGCTCATCCCAAACCAGATCGGCAACTTTCAGCAGTCTCCCGTCACCGCGCCGCTGAACTGTAATAATGCCGGTGCCGGAATCGACCTCGACAACGTCACCGATAGAATCAAGAATAAAATCTACTTCCGCATGCTTCTGTTTGGTCGACTCGCCGGAATTTACATTTGGAATATGCAGGATCGTTTTTTTATCTGTGTCAAGAATCTCTGGAATCGCCGACGTATATTTTCCCTGATAAAAATGATACCCGATGCCCAGCGACTTTAAATGCCGGTATCCGTTCAGCTGCTCGTAATAATTATACACTACATGCGTAAACTTCGCTTCATCCTCCGGCAGCAGCACCGGAACACTGTCCCCGCGAAAATATGAACCGGTCATCGCAATCACATGCGCCGACGAATTACGCAGGACATCCCGAATCACTTCACCCAGCTGATTTGCCGTATCAGCCGACACATGGTGAAACTCATCAATCGCCAGCAGCACATTATTGAATGCCGCCGTTTCCAAAGACTGAAACGCAAACCGCAGCGTCGCGTGCGTACAAACCAGAATCCGGTCATCGCTCTGCAAAAAATCCTGAAACTGTTTCACCTTTCCCTGTTCGCCCCCCGGAGAACACAAATCACGTTTCGGCTCCACATCCCAGTCGGCAAAAAAACCGTGCTCCGTCAGCTTCGTCGACGCGAACGACGCCCCGATCGAACGCTCCGGCACTGCAACAACTGTTTTAGACACACCCTGATGCAGCATCTTATCCAGCGCCAGAAACATCAACGCGCGCGACTTGCCGGATGCCGGCGGCGCTTTCACCAGCAGATACTGCGCATCACGCGCGGCAAACGCCCGCGCCTGCATTTCCCGCATCCCCAGCGCATCCGTATTCGTACTGCGCCCCGTCTGCCCATAATGCACTTTCACCAAATCCGGCATTTTATTTTCCCTGTTCAGGATGCGTCAACGCATTCAAATCCTGTTCCAGTTCCCGAAGATTCTCGTCATGCTGAAACAGCCGCAACTGCTCCTTATATTTCCCGTATTCCACTGCTGATTTATCCATAGCCGCTTCATGGCTGATTTTTCCGGCATGAGTCAACAGTTCCCGTCCATTCAGCTGAATAATCACATTCAGTCGCTCAATCCAGTCCTGCATATACATCGGCGTCTGCTGCTGCGCCATGGCTTCTGCAAAAGCCAGATACTGTTCAACCAGCAGTCCGAGCAGTTTTATCTCGCTTTCATTCAGATAATTCTTCGCCACGCTCACATCACTTTTACGAACAGACACCGGAGTTTTTTTATCAAACGACTGCATGCCCATTAACGGCAGTGCTGCATCCGCCCGCCGGAATATCAGTTCCGCCGCAGTCTGCTCGCTGATCGCCCACAGCAGTTTATTCTGCACCGTCTTAAAAAACAAAAGCGTCTTTTCATCCCGCGGATCATAATCAATGCTCGTTGTGTAGATGTCCTTGATTTTCTGATAAAAAAACCGCTCTGAAAGACGGATTTCGCGAATGCGTTCCTGCAATTCCGTGAAATAATTCATCGACTGCCCGGTTTTGAACCGCTCGTCATTCAGAACAAACCCTTTCACGATGTACTCTTTCAGCCGCTGCGTCGCCCATATCCGGAACTGCGTTCCCTGCTGTGATTTCACCCGGTAACCCACCGAGATAATCACGTCTAAATTATAAAAATTAACATCCTTACTCTGTGTTTTGCCTTCTATTGCGCCGTGACGAGTGGTCATCCGGAAATTCCGGACAACCACTTTTTCATTCAGTTCCCCTTCAGTAAAAATATTGCGGATATGTTCGGAAATGGTCTTTTTACTCTTTCCAAAAAGCTGCGCCATGTGATCCTGCGTCAGCCAGACCGTTTCATCCTCCAGCCGCACATCCAGCCGGACATCTCCACCCGGATTCCGGTAAATCAAAATTTCAGATTTATTGTTCTCTTTAAATTCCGGCATTTATAAATTCTCCAGCAAATTCCGTCCCTTTTCCGTCAGCCGGTATTTCTGCAAGCGACTGGTCGGTTTGTCGGGGATTGTCAATTCGATAAGACTACTATCAATTGCAGGGCGCAAATAATTTTCCCGAAAAGTAGCCCGATGACTTAATCCAAGCTTGATCCTCAATTCTTTTGGAGACAAATCGCCTTTTTGCAGAACAGAGAGGAGCCGGATTATTGAATTTTCTGACTGAGCCCTTGACTGGGTCGGTGACTGGGTCGGTGACTGGGTCGGTGGCCGACCATCCAATCCGGTTTCTGCAATATCCGCCAGCGGATGCACCGGAAGTTTTACCAGGTATGATGTGCGGTCGTCATCACTGTCAAATTCAGGAACCGGCGAACCGTTCGCCGCCATTTCCCGTAAAATTTTCGGAATGCCGGTGGAACGTCCTTCTGTCAAGTCCAGCTCTTTCAGAAATTCACCAATCCGCCGGTTTCTGTAACGACGGCTCACCGCACGCCCGGCACGCAAATCATCCATGCGAATCGACCGATCCGGGCCGGGGAAACTCAAAATCATCAACTCGCGCGGAGAAATCCGCACTTCCACCGGTTCGCGGATTTCATACGACCGATGATAAACCGCATTCACCAGTGCTTCCTCAACCGCTGCATACGGAAAATTCCAGACCCGTTCCGCTTCCGCCCGGTCAGAATGCTTAATCACCGTTTCTTTCAAATAATTGCGCTGAATATAATCCAGCGCTTCGCGTGTCATTTGTGCCAGCGGCCCGGAAAACGTCTTTTCGTCAAACCGGTCACCGCCTGCACCGTCCGGAAACCAGACCACATCAATCTGTGTCGCCGGAAAAAACCGGCGCGGATCATCATTAAAAAACAGTAGCCCGGCATTTTTCGGAAAAACCGATTCCACCGGACCGCCGACAATATTCATCTGCCGCCCGACAACTTCCGGCGGAAGCGACGCAACTTCATCTGCCAGCTCACTGCCAACATCCCGCAAAAACCTTTCAATCAACTTCGACGACAGATCATCCAGTGACGCCCGCTGATTATACCGGTCATCAAACGGCACCGTCGCCGCAAGTCCGATCAGCTCCTGCTCATCTGCACCTTTTGCGCGAACCGTACTCGACTGCTTGCGAATATAATACGCCCATTCACGGTTTTCTTTCGATAAACTGACGTTCGCTTTATACGGACGCGTTTCGCCGCCCGGCACCCAGATCACCAGAATCCACCGTCCGTCAATAGTATACGGCGCAGAAAGCGGATGATACATCGGCTGAATCGCCGAATACCCAAGATTCAAAAGTTCCTTTTGAATCGCATCAAGTTTATCTGCCGATATTCCGGCAGGCGGCAGAACCGGACGACCGTCTTCTTCCGCAACGCCAATGATAATGTAACCGCCGCCGAGATTATGAAAATCATTTGCAAACGAACAAATTGAGTGCAGCACAGCCTCCGGATTCCAGCCCCGTTTAAACTCCAGCCGCTCCCATTCCACCGCACCGCCGCCCAGCACATCATCCAGCGAAATCGGCAGGTTTAATCTGGTTTTTGGTTTTGTCATTTCAATGCTTTAAAAATTCAATAGACAGGTTTTAGCATTCAGCGTCTAAATCGTCATGTTCCAGCAATTGTTTTTCCGTGTTAAGTTCTAATGCCGGAATTTCAGGAATCTGACCACCTATGATTCCTTGCATATCGCCATAGAGACCAACGGTATTCTTGATAATACGTTCTATTTGTTTTTCACGTTCTTTCCATTGTTTTTCCATTGCCCGGCGGTCGCGATTAACCTGTTCCTGCATTCCTGTAAAGGCTTCTACAATACCCTCAATTTTTTGTTTGAATTCAGTGCCGGCAAGATATTGATACAGCATCTCCATCTTTTCATTTTTCCCGACCGACACCTGCCGTTCCCGCTCCAAAACAAGAAGTTGCTGCCGAAGAGCTGCGGCAAGTGGAATCGCCGATAGCGGATCAGACACCCAAACTCCGTCAACCTGTCCAAACCGGGCAATATTTTCCGGCAGAGAAACGGAAACGAGGATTGCAATCGCTGACCGCGTTTCAATCATATCATCCTTGAGCTTAGGTATCCACTGCCCGCTCCACGCTTTGGTATTCTTCATTTCCCACAATAAAATTCCACACTCCTGTCCGAATGGAGTTTTTACAGTTTGAATCAAATCCGCACCGCGAATTCCCTTTGGCACCGGAGAAATTTCATCGTGCGGAAAGAAAGATTTCAGCTGTTCTTCAAAATCGAGCTCCAAGACCTCGCCTTGAGTTTCCATAGAACCTTGTTCCGCTTTGCGTTTCATATCTTCAAGATTGCTACGCAAATCATTGATGATCTTGGCCTGCTCCAACTCTTTCAAGCGATGCTGTTCCGACGCTTTTGACTCCGCATCCTTACGAATGATTTCCCGCTGTTCATCCAACTTACGTTGAATCTCAAGCTCCGCATTTTCTTTGGCCTGTTCCAACTCACGCTGCTTTTTACGAAATTCGACTTCCTGCTGCTTAAATGTTTTTAGAGCCTCACTCTGTTCTGCCAGCGAATTTTCAAGTTCTTTTAATTGCTCATTGTATCTGCCCTCGGTTTTTTTTACAGCTTTAGACTCCGCCTCTGCCAGTTTTTGAGACAACTGCTTTTCGATCTCTTCATCCAGTTTACGCTGAATCTCAAGCTCCATATCTTCTTTAGCCTGCTCCAGCTCACGCTGTTTTTTACGCAAGTCCATTTCTTTCTGTTTAAAAGCTTTCAGGGATTCATTCTGCTCAGCCAAAGAAATCTCCAACTCTTTGACATGGGCGCTGTATTTATTTTCCAGTTTTTTTGCAAATTTCGCTTCAGCATCCGCCAGTTTTTCTGTCAGTTGTTTTTTGACCTCATCTTCAAGCTGAGAACGTTGCAGCTCCAAGGCATCCTTTTCCGACTTAAAAACGTCTAACCGCTTTTGTAACGCCGTTTCCCGCTCCAGCACTTCTTTCGAGAGTTCCGTCTTCAACTGCTCTCGTATCTGCCCCGCCAATACATCCGAAATCTCAAATTCATATCCACAATTCGGACATTTGATTTTTCCGTTTTCCATAATCTCGCCCCCGTGAACATTCAACTTACCCACCGACCGCTATCACCGTCACGCGTCCCTGAAAAAAGGAATCATTTTCGCACCTCTACGCGACACGCTCGCATGCATAAACATTCTTTAAGTTACGGTGAATATAACTTCCGATTGAAGGAGCATTTTCCAACCCCGCAAACTCTATCTTCGGAACATTCTTGTACACATATAAGCTATTATTTAGAAAGCGCACATATAGCTCCTGAGTGCTTTCATTGTAACCAATACTCTCTACATTCGAACTCGCTACTGGTTTCATTTCCGGACAGTTCATATTAGTCTCCTTATTAATTTAATTTTTGATTTCTCCACTTCGACACTAGCTCCTTGTATTCACCGTTTTGAGGGCGTTCCTTTTTCCACTGTTTGACGACATCGGGATCCTCACTCTTCGGAGCATGAGCAATTTTATGAAACTTTACACGAGATGGGATTTTTACAGCTTCTCCAGTTATTAATGCCTCTCCTATCCGGAGACTTGGAAGTAAATCAATAATGCTTTGCAACTCATCTTGTACCGCTGCCGATACGTGTCCCCGATCCTTGGAATTCGTCATCCTAAGCGCTATCAAGCTCCCACATTGGCTTAAAACTGTTTCATCCAATTCTGACGGGCGTTGAGTCACAAGCAAAAGACCGCACCCATACTTCCGGCCTTCCTTAGCAATCTTTTGAACGATACGTGAAGAAATTGAATCCTCGCCAGCTTTCAAATAACTGTGCGCCTCCTCAAGCACCGCTAACAATGGCTGTTGCTTTCCTCCAACAGGAAGGTTTTGCCCCCAAAACAAAGCATCATAGATAATTTTTAAAATAGTTCCTGACACAGATGTTTTTATTTCACTGGGCACTTCTGAGAGATCAAGGATAGTGACAGGATGATCGTGGGCAAACCACTCAACAAAAAGATCGTCCAGGTCTTTGCCGTCAGGAATGACCCCAGCCTCATTCGGAGACAGAGATTGAGGATTATATAAAAAGTTGTACTGCTGGTTAAGCAGCTTATTTCTCACTCCGTCAAGGAATTTCAATAACGATTGCGCCCGTGTATTTAAATATGGAGAAGTGTTCGTTGTTGAAGGAATTGGATATTTATTTGAGATTAAATTGCTCGCATCACCAGCAATTTCGACTGGCAACAAAGAACTAAAATCACCTCGCACTTGAAACGTTTGCCGCTCAAAGTCATCCAAGTCAAACCACAGCTTTTTCAGACTGAATGGAATTGGACTATCTTCGCTGATCCGCTCAGCAGTAATATCCAACTCCATATTTTGGGCAGATTGAATTTTTCGCTTAAGCACTGCGTCCCGAACATACTCCCGCTGAGAATCGCTCAAATGAGATTCAAAAGAAGAAATCAACTCATCAAAAGATAATGCCCAAAAAGGCACATAAAGTTCATCCGCCAGACCCTCTTCGGCGTTTATCTTAAAGACCTTGCTGTACGTTTTTAATGCCTCATTATATTCCCCATGTGGATCAATCAACAGTATACGCGAACTTCGGAACTCCACTTTCTGGGCAATTCGTTCGATAATTATTGATACCGCATTGGACTTTCCTGCCCCCGTAGAGCCTACAATAGCACAGTGTCTTGTCAGCAATTTTCCCAAATCGATTTTAGCATCCAAACTTTCTGATACGCTGATATTCCCTATGGATAATGCATCAGAATTCCCAACATCACCGTATATAACCTCCAAATCATCAATGGTAACAATATGAACAGAATCTCCAGATGTGGGAAATTGTGTAATTCCGCGCTCAAACTTCTTGCCAACTTGTTCCCCAACCAATAGCAATTTCATCCATCGATTATTATGAACAGGCATACCTCCATCTCGTTCCATTTCTCGAACATAGTCTGGAACAGCAGTTGCCCCCATTTCAGTAACAATGCCAAACAAATTGGCGTACCCTAGTTGAATTTTCAAAAATGATCCAACCTGTCCGACTCGGTAAACGATCCCGTCAATTACAGGCAAAGTTGATTGAATATTATCAGAAAGCTTAACACTAATAGTATTTCCGCTAACGCTTTCAACATCCCCAATCTTTGATTGCCGCCGGTTATCATTCATTTTTGTATTTTCCAATAGAGGTTTCCGGGATCATGTACTGCAAAAATTCCACTAACTTAGAAAAGTCAGGTAGCATCAACTCACCTTCTCCTGACCATGGCGTGATCCTTTCCGGCTGCTCCCCCATAGTATCAAGAACGGGAGCATCCTCATCATAATAATGATTAATATCTATTGTATCTTGCTTATCGGGCTCAGCCATCAGCTTCCATTTTCCGTAACGACAACCAATCACAGCGTTACGGCATGCATAGATCGAAACCCTATTGCTAGACTGTGCTAATTTAACAACATGATGGTTCCCAGAAAGAGAATAGGTGTGGGGTTTTGTCCCCGTTTTGTCATATAAGAAAGCTATGACATGAGATGAAGAGCTCTCTTTAAGAGCATTTAGTATCACATTGTTAATATGCTCATCACCAAAAGAATAACCACAGGTAAATAAAATAGTGTCATCCTGTCTGATGAAATTTTTTAACCGGTCCATTAAACTAGCATAAGGAAGCTTTCGGGATTCTTCGTACTTCAATACCGACGGATAAATCAGCGTATTTTCAGCATTGATGTTATTTCCTTCGTTTTTGCGAATTATCTTTTTACCTCTATCAATTTCTTTCCAACCAAGAGAGCCATGAATTTTCCATAACTTCGTCCACTGGGGAAGAAATTTCATATTTTCAACTGATGCTTCATCAAAAAAGGATTCATAGCTCCCAGAAAAACCATCATAAAAAGGCAGTGAGACTTCTTCCATAGCAAGTTCCAGTAAAACATCATTATTCGTCGTAAACACTTCGATTGGGTATTTTCTATTCGTTGAAGCAATCCACCGAGCAAATATAGTATGAGCTAAATTAGAAGCAGAAAAACAAGCATTAGTATGGATAGAAATCTCATTGATTATTCCTTGCTTAATCTTTGTTTCTAAATCAGTAAATTCCGAAATATTCAATCCATTTAGATTCCCGCGGCCAATTATCTGCTTCTTTTGAGATACATTGGATAACAATGATTCGACATTGTATTTATCGGCACCTATTTCGGATTTAATACTCTCCACGGCATCCTGAAATTTTGGTTCCCCAGACATACTATCAATGACTTTTTTCGTAAGACCATCTATTGCAGGAATTCCTGCTCCAATGGAAATACCCGCACCAAAAAGAAAACCAATCCTCTTTTTGTCATTAATTAGTATTTGCTGAAGTCCACGAATGTAATCTTTCGGATCAAATGCTTTCATATTAACATCCTTTCATTCGGTCGCGAAACCAACCTCTCCTTAGCCGTCATTTCCTCATACAATTTAAATAAATGTTCGAGGCGTTCTTCATCGGAAGCGAAAGGCTTGGATCGATAGATGCGGTCGACGGCGAAGTCGAGCTGATGATGTGCTTCGCGGAGTCCGGCGGGCATTTTATCCGGGTTATACAGCTGCGCCATCGTCTTTTCAGAATGTTTTTCCCGCTCATCTAAAACATTCATGACGTGTAGTGTAATTGTCTGTTTTTGCTCTTCAGTTAAGTCTGGGATTGGAAAAGTGTTGTAGCAAACCGCTGCTGAGTAACGGTAATCAGTCTTAAGCCGACCAGCCACCGCCTGCACCCATGTCATGTGAATACGGGACGATAAAATCCCAAATAAATATGTCTCCGCATTCGCAACGACATAAATTTGATTTGAAGCAATCATCTCTGGCTGACAGAAATCAATCGGAATATAGTGCCGACGCTCAGACGACACCGTAGGAAATGCCAAATATGGCGTTTTGGGCTGACGAATTTCGGCAAACAGATGTGGCGTTGATGCCAGCTTACGCGTTGCTTCACGGGCGCTATTTAATCGCCAATTTTCAACGTATTCAATTCGCGATTTGATGCTTGGAATCTCTAAAATCGACTCGTCAGCTTCCTCTAGCCACAGACAATACCGTTTGATTCCCTGTATCAGTTCGCGTGCTCCAATGAACGGACGGATGTATTCCCGAATCTGTTCATTGTTGCAGATTAATTCGTCTTTCTCTGCTTCCATTAGCGTGTATCTTCCGTCATCCAAAGCAAAACTGCCGTAATTGATCAGGTTGGATTTCGAAACAGGGGTTCGCCTGCTAGTGACATATAGATCGCCTGCATTTGCTAAATAGGCATTTATATTTTCCACCGCTTCTGCAATGCCTTTTTTGTAAAGGATCTTCTTTTTCGAGCAAATGTTGCGCACACCAACCACAACGCAAATAACCCCGGCGCTACCCTTTGCATTGTTTGTCCATTTAAAAGAATGATGGGCAAATCCGATTTCGAGGTCGGTTCTCAAAATATTTGGCCAAAGCAAAGCTACCTGTTCGCCCTGAGTCAGTGAATTTGTGGAGACAAAAGCAAACTGCGCATTCACTCCACGAATGTATTGAGCCGCCTTACAAAACCAACAAGCAATATAATCAAGGCTGTTGACGCCCTGCATCTTGCCGAAAACAGAGGCCATATCAACTTTCTGATCTTTAGACTGCTGACGCGCCCCCAAATACGGCGGATTACCTAAAATATAAATCTCATCATCTTTATTTTTCGAGCAGACGGTTTCCCAGTCGATGCGGCAGGCGTTGCCGCAAACAATGTGTGCGCCCTCTTTGAGCGGCAGTGAAGTGAGTGATTGTTTAAACCGTTTTTGATATTCCAGATTCATTTGGTGTTCCGCCAGCCAGAGCGACAGCATAGCGGTTTCGCAGGCAAAGTCGGAAATTTCAATGCCGTAAAACTGGTCAACGGTGATGCGCGAAACCGGAAAGGCGTTCAGTGCTTCAAACAGTTCCATTTCCAGTTTACGCAGTTCTTTATAGGCAATAATCAGAAAATTTCCGGAACCGCAGGCGGGATCAAAAATTTTTACGTTTGCCATCCGGTCGTGCAGTTTATGCAGAGCTTTTGCCCTCACGTTTTTCTGGTTCAGGTTTTTTGCCTGCTTCAGTTCTTCCCGGAAATCATTCAGAAAAAGCGGCTCTATCACTTTCATGATATTGGTGACGCTGGTGTAATGCTGTCCCAGGTTATGCCGCTCTTCCGGATCAATCACGGCCTGAAACATGGAGCCGAAAATATCGGGATTAATTTTCGACCAGTTCAGTTTGCCGGCATCAATCATCATGTTCCGCGATCTGGCAGAAAACTCCGGAATGTCATAATGATCCTTAAACAGTCCGCCGTTCACATACGGAAGATTCTGAAAATCAACCGCAAAAGAACATAGGGAACGCAAAAATTTCCCACCCGTGTTTCCCGTGGTTTTTTCATTCTTCGAAATTCGAGATTCGCTGTTCGATATTCGACATTTATCAGAGGTATCCAGCCAGTCGAACAACAGTTTAAAAAACAAATCCAGATCGGAACCGTCTACAGCCGTGTGCGAGGCAATCGCGTTTGAAACGGCATTCTCCGGAAAAATTCCGGTGTCTTCCGCAAACAGACAGAACAGCAGCCGCGCAAGAAAAACATTCATTGCATGCGCGTCATGGCGCAGATAATCCGGATTATCCTGTTTAATTGCATCAAACAGCTTTGCCATTCTTTCGGCGGCTTTTACGTCCGCCGGATTTTCATTCGGCAACTTTGTTTTTTCCATCCCGGCCAGCGGCAGGAAAAAATCGTAATGTACTTTTAGCTTTTTAAAGGGAATATCCAGCGTATCGCCGGTTTTCCGGTCAACCGCCAGCAACCGCTTAAAATCCGTCACCATCAAAAAACGCGGATCGTTCGTCTTCGCTTTTTTCGAGGATTTCATCTCCTCAATCATAGCCAGCAGTTCACTCGCATTGTTTTCGTGTGATTCGTGGCTGGCTTCTCTCTGCGTCTCTGTGTTCTCTGTGGTTAACTCTATCAACCGGAACCACACCTTTTTCTTCAGCAAAACATCGCCGGGCTCATCCGCCAGATTTGACTGTCCGGATTTTAAACGGGAAATCGTTGCTTTCGGTGTACCGTACGCCAGCAGAAATTTATAAATGAATTCATCCCGGTCCGGCGGGCTCTTCATCAATTGTGCGACGTTTTCTGCAATTTCTGAAATCTTCATAACAATTTATAATTTAACAGGATATCAAATCCGTTTCCAGTTTACGCTTATAATAATTTTTCGCACTCTGCGCAGGAAAAGAAGCCTAAAAAAATAACACCGTGAGTACCGGTTTAGCTCCGATTTTCTTTTTTGTAGGTTTTTACGCCGATCGTTTCTCTGAATACGCTTTAAGCGGCATATCACTTTTAAACGCTATAAAATTGCGAAATGATGCGATTTTTGCCCATAGTGACGGCATGAATAAAAAATTGACAGCCGGATTGATACAGCAGAGCTGCTCGGCGGATCGCGATGCAACGATTGAAAAGAGCGCGGCGGCGATCCGCCGGTGCGCAGATGCCGGTGCAGAACTGATTGTTCTGCAGGAGCTCCATACCGGTTTATATTTCTGTCAGACGGAAACACCGGAAGTTTTTGACCTGGCGGAAACCATTCCGGGACCGTCGACAGAATTTTTCGGCGCGCTGGCAAAAGAACTCGATGTTGTTATTGTCACCTCCCTTTTTGAAAAGCGCGCGCCGGGGCTTTACCACAACACTGCAGCGGTGCTGGAGCGCGACGGAACTATCGCCGGAACATACCGGAAAATGCATATCCCCGACGATCCGGGCTATTATGAAAAATTTTATTTTACGCCCGGCGATCTCGGCTTCACGCCGATCCAAACGTCGGTTGGAAAGCTCGGCGTACTCGTCTGCTGGGATCAGTGGTATCCTGAAGCGGCGCGCCTGATGGCGCTCGCCGGCGCCGATCTTTTAATTTATCCCACCGCCATCGGCTGGGATTCCGGCGACACGCCGGAAGAACAGGCGCGCCAGCGCGACGCATGGATTACAATTCAGCGCGCGCACGCCGTCGCCAACGGGATTCCGGTGCTGAGTGTAAACCGCACCGGATTTGAACCGTCACCTGCCGGAACTTCCGGCGCGCAGTTCTGGGGCTCGTCCTTCGCCGCCGGCTGTCAGGGTGAAATTCTGGCGCAGGCCGGCACGGACAGCGAAACGGAACTGATAGTTGAACTGGAGCTGACGCGCAGTGAAACTGTCCGGCGCATGTGGCCGTTTTTGCGCGACCGCCGGATTGACGCATACGCCGGACTGACTGAACGGTTTTTAGATTCACGTTGATCCCCGCAACAATGCATAAAACGATAAATACATCTTTCGATCACATCTGCGGCGCACGAGGGACTGCGCGCCCTGCCCCTGCGCGTTCCTTGCATTTTTTTACGGTTAAAAATTAAACTGTGAATATGACGGCGCTCGAACAATTCGGTTTTTCAACTTTTTTCCAAAATCAATCCGGCAATGACGGCTGGAAAATTGCGCGCGTTACAGCCATTCATAAAGGCTGGAGCGATATTTGCGACGGCGAAACCACGCGTCCGGCGAAGACGACCGGAAAACTGCGGCGCGAAGCTCGCGGCGCCGGTGACTATCTGACCGTCGGCGACTGGGTGCGCGTAAAGGATTTTGATCATCCGGATTTTGCGATGATCCATGCGGTACTTGAACGGCAGAATGTGCTGCAACGCAAAGTTCCCGGCAGACGTACAGCGTGGCAGCTGCTCGCCGCCAATATAGACACCGTATTTGTCGTTCACACACTCGACAAAGGATTTAATCTGCGAAAACTGGAGCGTTATCTTTCGATCATTTTTAACAGCGGCATTACGCCGGTGATTCTGTTAAGTAAAAAAGATCTGCTCACCGCCAAAGAGCTGAGTGCACGCATGGACGAAGTGAAAAAGCGGATTCCGTCGGTGCCGGTGTTTGCATTCAGCAACACCACCGGAGCGGGATTGAAAGAAGTTCAGTCGCTCTTCAAACCGCGTAAAACCTACTGCCTGCTCGGTGCGTCCGGCACCGGAAAAACATCGCTGATTAACAGCCTGCTCGGTGAAAAAGATTTATACTTCACGCTGCCGGTGCGCGAGCGCGACGGCAAAGGCGTGCACTCCACAACGTGGCGCGAGCTGATTACACTGGATAACGGCGCATTGGTCATCGATACGCCGGGCATGCGTGAACTCGGTCATCTCGACAGCGCCGCCGGAATTGATGACACGTTCGATGAAATCATTGCACTGGAATGCGAATGCAAATTCCGCGATTGCGCACACGTGAATACCAAAGGCTGCGCGGTGATGGCAGCGGTGGAGACCGGAAAAATTTCTCCGGCGCGTTATGGCAGTTTTATACGGATGAAACAAGAAGCCGACGCCGCCGAAAAGGCATCGCGCGAAAAACACTGGAAGAATAGATAAACGGGCACGACGGTTTTTAACCGGTCGCGCCTGCAACAGTGGAAGCGGCATCCTGCCGCCGGCCAGAGGCTGGAAGCCTCTTCTACTTTTTAAAACTGCACATTCGGAACAGCCGATGCTTCCGGTGCGGACTGGAACGGCGTGCGGCGTTCAAAGCCGAACATGCCGGCCCAGATCGATCCGGGGAAACGCCGGATGGCAGAATTGTAAACCTGCACCGATTCATTATACCGCCGGCGCTCAACTGCGATGCGGTTTTCTGTTCCGGCGAGTTCATCCTGCAGCGCCAGAAAGTTCTGATTGGCTTTCAACTGCGGATAATTTTCCGCGACGAGCATTAAGCGTCCAAGCGCGCCCTGCATCTGATTAGCGGCCTGCACTTTTTCGTCCGGCGTGCCGGCATCGGCCCACTGACTGCGCAGACGGGTGATTTCGGTAAGCAGTTTTTCTTCATGCGCCGCGTACCCTTTTACGGTGTTCACGAGGTTCGGAATGAGATCAAACCGGCGCTGCAGAACGGTTTCAACATTGGCCCACTGTGCCGTCACCCCCTCGTCCATTGAGACAAACCGGTTTTTCGATCCGATCATCGAGCCGAAAAACATCACAATCACCAGCGCAATAATTCCAATAACAATCCATTTTTTCTGCATTACAATTCTCCTTTCATAAAGTATGCCTGCTCCCCGCAAGCGGGCGGACCTGCCCTACACTAACTTGTCCACCGCATCGACGAGGAGTTCAATTGATTTGAGATACTCTTCGAATAAACGTTCAACGTCGACCATTTTTATTTTCACCGTCCGGTTTTTCAGTTCGCGAATTTTTTTAAGACCGTCCATTTTCAACGGCACATGCGCGTTCAGTTTTTCGAGTGCCGCAATTTTTTCCAGCGGCGCCGGCGTTTCGTATAAACGGAGTGCGGCGTGAAAAACGGACATGATGCCTGAAAACGATCCGGTCATCAGCGCCGCCAGCCGGCGGTGGTTCCCGCCGGCGGCGGCAAGATAGTTCCGGCGCAGCTGAATGAGCGCCACACGCAGTTCACGCTCAACCTGCAGGCGCAGATTGGCCGGATCAACGTTCATTTCGGCAATGATATCATCGCCGAATAAAATCCGGCGCGCGTCTTTCATGTCGAGGAATTCAATCGGAAAAATATCCGCCGCTTCAAACAGACGTTTGCGTGTAAACAACATCGGCGGCGGATTTCCGGCGCGTTCCCAGTTTGAAACAGGTTTTGACAGCGCACGCAGCACCGGTGCTGAAAGATCGTTCATCACAAGCAGAATATTATAATCGGAACCTTTCGATGCGCGATCGCCGGCCGCCGCTGAGCCGTAGAGAACGGCCGACTGTAAACTGCCGCCGCACACTGCCTGCACTTCCGCCGTAAATTCTTCCGGTGTTATCTTTTTCATTGCCGATCTCCGATTGTCGATTTTCGATTTAACAACTTAGTGCCTTTGTACCTGCTGCCTCTGTGCCTTTTTTACCATCCTCGCGACGCGCCGCCGCCGCCGGAACGACCGCCGCCGAAACCGCCGAATCCTCCGCCACTGCCAAATCCGCCGCCGCGATATCCACCGCGCCCGCCGCCGCTGTTCAGCAGGAACAGCAGCATCCAGGGGTGTTTAATCGCCAGCCAGATAAAAACCACAGCCAACAGTAAACCGAACCATCCAGACAACGGATGCGGTTCTTCCTGCACTGCCGTTTGCATTGCGCCGGTGAGTTCAACACCGGATTCTTGCGCCGCGATCTGTGCCATCGCCATCGCCCCGGCGCGCATTCCGGCGCTGTGGTCTCCGGCGCGGAATGCCGGCAGAACAGTTTGATCAATTAACCGGCCGGCAGCGGCGTCCGGCAGTGCGCCTTCAAAACCATAACCGACTTCGATATGTACCTTCCGGTCGTTTATCACAGCGAGCAACAGCATACCGTTATCTTTGCCTTTCTGCCCGATACTCCAGCGTTCATAAAGCCGCACAGCGAAATCATCAATCTGTCCGCCGTTGAGTGTCGGCAGCGTTACCACGGCAATCTGTGCGCCGGTTTTCTGCTCAAGCTCACCAAGCAGCTGCGTGACTGCCGCGCGGTCGCCGGAATTTATTACGCCGGCAAAATCATTAACATAGCCCGCCGGACGCAGGGAATTCAGCAGCCGGTCTGAATCAGCGCCGGCGTTGCAAAACGCAATCAGCAGTGCAAATGTGGTTATAAAAATTTTTCGCATTTCGGGAGACGTTATATTTTTTCGACAGCGGAATCAAATAATGAACTGAAAAGATAAAATTTTACATCGCGAACACAACGGAGGCGTCGCGTCTACCTTACTGATCGAATCTTTTTTCCCAAACGGGAGTGCCGGTCACTTCGAGTGTTAAGCGCCGGGAATCGGAACTCCATTGCAAGGATGTTGCGCCGGCAGCTTCAACCGTGTTGGTGAATTCCGGCAGATAGGCGAGTGTGCGCCAGATGTATTTTTCGCGCACTGAAATTTTTATTCCCGGCGTTGCATAATAATAGACGTGCTGCAGACGCGCCGTGCGGTTGCCGGCGGGCGCCGGAACAACCTGAACGGTTTTCACCGGCGCCATAAATATTTTAAATGAAACAAAAATGGCGAAGGCAAACAGCGCCGTAAGACTGAGCATCCGGAATTTCGGGCGGTTCAGAACACGCCGGCGCTTAAAACGGCTGGTCATTTGTTCTCAGTCTGTTCAGTGTGCGCTGCCGGCGCCGGCGCGCGCAGGCGGTCAACGTCGCGGATGGATAGAAAAATCATTGCACCGATAAGCAGCAGTGCGAACAGATTTACCAGCGCAATCTGAAAACGCGGATTCACTTTCCGGCGCGTAACTCCTTCCCACAGCGAGAAGAGAACGTGTCCGCCATCAAGCACCGGAATCGGCAGCAGATTTAAAACCGCGAGATTGATATTGAGGAAGCGAATGAGTCCAAGCGTATTGAGCAATCCGCTTTTAAATGAAAGGGCAAGCATGCTGAAAATGGCGATCGGTCCGCCGAGTCCGCCGGCAGCCTGTTTGATTTCTGCCGGTGTAACGAGCGCTTTTAAAACGCGGAAGATGGCAGATGCATCATACATCAGCTGGTCGAGCGGTTTTTTATAATGCATCCACGGCATGCCGCCGCCGCCGAGCTGAACACCGATAAGGTTACGCTGCAGCTCTTCGTTCCATTCCGGCGTAACGGTAAGCTCCACCGGTGCGGCAGCGCGTTCCACAATCAGACTGACTTCTTCGCCGGGGTTAACCTGTTGAACAAGTTCGGTGAATTGAACCCAGTCGAGCACCGGCGTATTATTAAATACGAGCACAATATCACCGGACTTTATTCCGGCGCGCGCCGCCGGGCTTTCCGGTGTAACCTGTCCGAACAGGCATGAAATGGCCGGCTCAACGCCGGGGATACGGCCAATGCCCTCTTCGCCTTTTTCAACCGGCACAGAGATGACTGCCGCACCGGTCGTGCGCAGAATATTCAGCGTTGCGGTGGCGCTGTTTTTTAACAGCAGCTCGACACTTAGATCATACCAGCTGTTCACTGTCTTGCCATCGACGGCGGTGATTTCATCGCCGCGCCGCAGCCCGGCGGCATACGCCGCGCTGTTTTCATCGACGTGCCCGATGATCGACGGAACTTTTGCAGTGGAGGCATCGCCGGGAATCAGCCAGATCGCCAGCGCGAGAACAATGGCGAGCAGAATATTTCCGGCAGCACCGGACAGTGCTACGGCGATTTTTTTCCACGGTGAAATCGCGGCATATATTTCGCCGGCGGAACTGTCGCCCTGGATTTTTTCCATGCCGGCCGGATCAAGCTGCGGCAGCGCAACGTAACCGCCGAACGGAATCCAGCCGATTTTGTAGATGATGCCGTTTTTCTGCCACTGAAAAATTGCGCGGCCGAAGCCGATTGAAAATGTTTTCACCACCAGCCCGCACCGGCGCGCAACGATGTAATGCCCGAATTCGTGCATGAATACCGTCACGCCGAACACAACAACGGCGAGAACGAACGAGTACAACAGCGATCCGATTTGAAAAAGTGAGCTCATGATATATTTTTTTGAACCGCTAATTAACACTCATGTTGCCGTTTCGCTGCTTTGCATTCGCAACGCCCTTCTTCGCATTACTAATTATTAGTGCCGATCAGTGAAGATTAGTGGTTTTAATTCTCTCTTTGCTTAAATTTTTTTCGTGAAAAATCCGTTTTCATCCGCGTTATCCGCGGTTTATTTCCTAAAGAAAAATTCGATGTACATATACAGGAACGGCGCAGCGAAAAGGATGCTGTCGATCATATCAAGTATTCCGCCAAGTCCGTGCGCAATCGTTCCGGAATCTTTGGCATCCACCGCGCGCTTAAAGAGCGACTCCATCAGATCACCAAGCGTCCCGACGACAGGAAACAGGATCCCGAGAATCAGTGCATGATAGAGCGGAAAGCGGTAGCTGCCGAGCGTGGCATCGCTGAAATACCACCACAGCGCGCCGATAATACATGAAGCCAGCATCCCACCGAACAGCCCTTCCCAGCTCTTTTTCGGCGAGATGCGCGGGAAGAGTTTGTGTTTGCCGAACCGGCACCCTAAAAAGTAGGCGCCGGCATCGCCCCATTTTACGGCGAGCAGAAAATAAAGTCCGCTGTACGCCGGCACATTCTTCGGACCAAGCATGAAAATGCGTACGAAAAAACTCCAGAAAAAAGCGACATAAATAAAGCCGAACAGCGTTCCGAGAGCGTTGCGGATGGCAAATTTTGCATCGGGATACGCTAGAATCCGGCAGAAATTAATGAGCAGAATTAAAACCAGCAATGCCCAGAGAATATGTGTCGAAACCCCGGCGCGGCACACAAACCACGTCATCGCAACAAACGCGATTCCACTGGCGATGCCGAAATGATATGATGCCGGCAGGTCCGCACGGTCGATTAAGCGGTAAAATTCGTGCATGCCGATGGCGCAGATCAGCAGCAGCGCAATCAGCGTCAGCAGATTGCCGGAAGGAACCAGCAGCAGCAGCGCCGCGATGACTGCCGCAATCAGCAGTCCGAGAACAATCCGTTTTTTATCCATTGCCATTGCGAACCTCACCTGGTTTCAACACCGCCGTAACGCCGGCAGCGCCGGTTAAATGCTTCGAGTGCTGCGAAAAATTCCGGCTCACGAAAATCAGGCCACAGAGTTTCAGTAATGTACAGCTCGGCATACGAGAGCTGCCAGAGCAGAAAATTACTCAGCCGCTGTTCGCCGCTCGTGCGGATCATCAGTTCCGGATCGGGAACATCCGGAAGATAGAGATGCGCCGCCACCGTTGTTTCATCAATCGTCTCGGGATCCAGCTTCCCGGCGACAGCTTCGCGCGCAATTTTTTTTGCAGCTGCGGCAATCTCCTGCCGTCCTCCGTAACTCAGCGCTACGATCAGCGTGTGTTCATACTCCTTTTCAGATTCCGCCATCAGCGCCGATAATTTTTTCTGCACTTTTTCCGGCAGACGCTCCATCTGACCGATAACACGCAGCCGGATTTTATTTTTTAAAAACAGAGGGCTGTGTTTTTCCATAAATTGAGCCAGCAGACTCATCAGCCCGTCCACCTCCTCTTGCGGACGGGTCCAGTTTTCCGTACTGAAGGCATACAGAGTTATATATTTTACGCCCGCTTTTTGCGCCGCTTTTAGCACCGCCAGTATCGACTGCGCACCCTCTTCATGACCTTTCAGGCGCGGGAAGCCGCGCCTTTGCGCCCACCGTCCGTTGCCGTCCATGATGATTGCAACGTGAGCAGGAATTGCAGATGGCGGATTGCAGATTGTAGATTTTTGACTGGAAACAGACGATTTCATTTTAAGTTGCAGAACGTAAAAGCTGATTCGCAATAACGCGGCCTTTGATTGTGTGCGGCAGGTCGTCAATTAATTCCATGACCTGCAAGGCAAACTGCCTGGTTCGTTTTTTTAATTCTTGCGCAATCACAAACTTCTCCTGCGAATCTTCAATCTGCAATCTATAATTCTATCGTGCTTGCACGATTGGGCCCTACCGACAAAATGCTCACCGGGACGTTCGTGAGTTCTTCAATCCAGCGGACATAGTTCTGCGCCTGTTCCGGCAGTTCATCAAATGAGGCTGCATTGCGGGTTGAGCAGTTCCAGCCTTTAAATTCTTTGTACACCGGCTTGCAGCGCGACAATTTACTGATGCTGGACGGAACGGATTCGATACGTTCGCCATCGCACTCGTACGCAACACAAACGTTGATCGTTTCAAAGCCGTCGAGCACGTCCATCTTCATCAATGCCCAGCGGTCAATTCCGGCAATCATCGCGGAATAGCGCGCAACGACCGCATCGAACCAGCCGCACCGGCGCGGCCGTCCGGTGGTCGCGCCGAACTCGTTACCGACCTTCGCCAGCTGTTCGCCGGCGGCATCAAACAGCTCCGTTGGAAACGGCCCTTCGCCAACGCGTGTGGTATAGGCTTTGACGATTCCGATCACCTCGTCAACCGAGTGCGGCGGAACGCCGGCGCCGGAAGCCACGCCGCCGGCACTGGTATTCGACGAGGTCACAAACGGATACGTTCCGAAGTCCACATCCAGCATTACGCCCTGGGCGCCTTCAAACAGAACATTGGCATCCGGATCGCGGACAGCGGCGTTCAGCATCGGCAGTGTGTCGCAGATAAACGGCTTCAGATAATCAAATGCTGCGGCGTATGTTTTTATTATTTCATCCGCATTCAATTCCGGCGCACCGAGAATCGTCAGCATTTCATTTTTCGCGGCGATCCACCGGCGGAACAGTTCGTCGAAATTATCTTCCAGCACATCGCCCATTCGCAGACCAATGCGGTCGGCTTTATCAATATATGCCGGACCGATGCCGCGCTTGGTGGTGCCGATTTTATTGCCGGATTCCGACAGCCGCGCCTCTTTTGCACCGTCGAGCTCTTTGTGATACTGAAACACGAGATGCGCGCGATCGCTGATAAACAGCCGGTTGCCAAACTCGATGCCGCGTTTTTCCAAATCCTGCAATTCTTCGGCGAGCCCGAGCGGGTCAACCACCAGCCCGTTACCGATCACGCATTTCACGCCGGGGCGCAAAATTCCGGACGGCGTCAGATGCAGCACATATTTCTGATCGCCGATTTCCACCGTATGGCCGGCATTGTTTCCGCCCTGATAGCGCACCACCCAGTTCGCTTTTGAGGTCAGCACGTCGATCACTTTACCCTTGCCCTCATCGCCCCACTGGGCACCGATTAACACTGTATTCGCCATGGATAATCCTTATTAAATGTTCTGTACCTGAAAGCGGGAGATGTTAACGCATTGACCTTTACGGGTCAATGCGTATTGCCGGGCGCCGCTACTGTGAATATTCAGATTTTCGGTGCATTGGCCCCGGCCGGGCGGGCTCGGCGATCCTTTGCAGACACCTCATCGAGACATTCCTGCCGCCGAATCTTATTCCCCGCCCTTAACAGCATCCCAGGTGCGGTTACATTTTGCATTACCGCGCCGAAATCGCAGATTCTGTAGAGTTTTTGATTTGGCGCCATAGCGGCGGAAAAATCCGCTTGATGCGGCGGAAATACTCTCTTCGTAACCCCGAATATTGTGAAAGGATCCGGCAGGTTGAAACCCTTGCCGCCGGAATTATTCCGGTATATATATAACACCATGAATTTAAGTGGAAATGAAGACCGCCCGCGGCGTGTTCTGCTGGCCGATGATCATGAAATTTATCGTTGCACCGTGGCGGCGATGATTACACAGCACGGCTATGAAGTGGATACCGCCGGTAATGCAGAGGAGACATTGGCGGCGGCGGAACAACAGCTGCCGGATGTTTTCGTACTGGACGTTCAAATGCCCGGAAACGAAGATCTGCAACTGATTGAAACGCTGAAAAACAGATATCCGAATATTCCGGTGATTGTGCTCACGGGGTTTGCGTCGCTGCCATCGGCCCTGAATGCGGTGCGCCTGAATATTTTTGATTACATCAAAAAAGATGAAAACTCCACCCGATTGCTGCGCCGGATTGATGAAGCGTTTGAACGCCGGCGGCTGCAGCAGCGACTGATTGAAGGCGAAGAACGTTACCGGCGACTGGCGCACCATCTGGAATCGGTACGCGAAGAAGAACGCCGGCGGCTGTCGATGGATCTCCACGATGAAATCGGACAAATTTTTACGGCGCTCAAAATTGACCTAGCGATCATGAAAGAGATGTGTGCCTGTAAAGGGCGCGTAAAAAATAAAATGGACAATATGAATGACCTGCTGATGGGCGGAATCAGGCTCGTCCACACTCTTTGCCGGCAGCTGCGTCCCGGCGCGCTGGATGATCTCGGTCTGGGCGAAGCGCTTGAAGGACTCGTGGCGGAATGGTCAGGCCGCAATCATGTTCTATGTACCCTGTCCGTCGATCTGATGGATGAGATTAACCGTGATGACATTAAAACTGCTGTATTTCGTATCGTGCAGGAAGCATTGACCAATATTTTCCGGCATGCTCAGGCGACGGAAGCGAATATTCAGGTGATTTCGGATGCCGATGCGGTCAGCATTTCAGTTTCCGACAACGGGAAAGGCATGCCAGAGAATAAAGACTGCGCCGGTTCATTCGGCCTGCTGAATATGATTGAACGCGCAGAAGCACTGGGCGGAACGCTTGAAATCAGCAGCGTGCCGGGCAAAGGCACTTGTATCGAAGGCTGTATCCCATTCAAACCGCGGTGACAAACGCATAATTTTTACTGGAGATTTTATGGACACGATTCATGCAATGATGACGCGCCGGAGTATTCGCGCGTTTGAAGACAAACCGGTGGCAGAAGACCAGATTAACATCCTGCTTGAAGCTGCGATGAACGCTCCGAGCGCCGGCGACGGGCGCCCGTGGCAGTTTGCAGTTACAACCGACAAAGCCAAACTCAACGCACTTGCCGATCAGGTTGACGAAGGCAATCCGCTGATCCGTCAGGCCGGCGCTGCAATTTTAATCTGCTTCGATCCGGCGCGCGAAGGCTTTAAAGGATTCGGCGAACAGGACTGTGCCTGTGCCGCGCAGAATCTGCAGCTCGCTGTGCATGCGCTGGGGCTGGGAACTGTCTGGCTGGCGGTGATTCATATTCCGCCGCGGATTACCGGCTGCCGGAACGTGTTCGGCGTGCCGGAAAGTCTCATTCCGTTTGCATTATTCCCTGTCGGTGTACCGGCAGAACAACTGCCGCCGGAATACCGTTTTGACGAAAAACTCATTCACCGGGAAGCGTGGTAGCCCGATGAGCGCAACGAAAACTCATTCCATCCGCTGTCCGGAATGCGGCACCGCACAGAATGTTGAACTGCACGACGCCATCAACGTTGCACAGAATCCGGAGCTGAAAACCGCACTGTTCGAAAATACTTTGAACCGCGTGCAATGCCACCGGTGCGACGCGTCGTTCCGGATCGACAAGCCGCTGCTTTACCACGACACCGAGCGCGATTTCATAATCTACTGGATGCCGGATACAACCTTCACACGCGAAGAAATTGTCGATCACTTCGATAAAATGACCGACGACCTGCGCGCCGCACTGCCGGAAAATACACCGCTGCCGTGCGTCCGGCTGGTCTTCACGCGTCCGGAACTTATTGAGCTGATTTATCTGCTCGAAGCAGGCATGAACGAGCGCATCGTTGAATATATTAAATATTCAATTCACACGCAGAATATGCACCGCGTTCCGCCGGCGGCAAAACAGCTGCTGCTCAACATTCAGGATTCCACTGCCGACGAACTGCTCTTTGCTGTTCAGAATGTTCAGACTGCCGCGCTGGAAGATATACTGCGCTATCCGCGTTCCGGCTATCACAACATCCGCAACATGTATCGCAACAACCCCGAAGAATTCATCGAACTTTTCCCCGGACCGTACATCAGCGCGCGCGACACGCTGCTTGCAGAAACCTTTGAAGAACCGGCAGATGATGACGATTCCGGTGAGTTTGAATAATGTGTTACAAGCTGACCGGATTCGAATTCACCGGAAATGTACAGAAGAAAACGAAGATTTTGAATAGAGGGTCGCCGGCCCTGCGACCGCGGACAGCAAGGGCCTGCCAAAATCAACCTCGAACTCTGAACCCTGAACTTCTTAACCCAGTTCTGTTTTGCAAAGTTCATAAAAATTGCACTGCTTACAGGAATCGGCATCGGAAGCTAAATCCCATTCCTCTTTCGGCAGCGGACTGTTTTTTTCGCGGTCAAAATCAACGAGGTATTCCGTCATTTCCGCCACCGAATCTTCAATGCGTGTTTCCAGCATTTCAAAATCGCCGGCGGTTAACTGGAACGGCGCGACAACGCCCTCATTCAGATATTCAACATAAAGAAATGTATCTTCCGGTATTGCCCGGAATTTTTCACGCGCCCAGATGGCATACATTCCGAGCTGCTCGCGGTGTGATCCTTTAATTTTTCCGGCTTTCCAGTCGTGAATGTGAAACGCGTTTCCGGCGCGGTATGCATAATCCGGAATGACATACATCTTCACGCCGTTCCAGACAATATGTTCCGGATCGCCGCCCATCTCCGGCGTACGCACCGGCAGTTCCTGTTCGCGCGTAATGGCTTCAATGCGCGGCAGAATTTTATCAATAAAATTCTGAATGCAGTTTTTAATCTGATTCGCAATCTGTTCGCCGGCGGTTTTCTCGTCACCCATTGTGCCGTAATAATGTTCGCGCAGGCAGCATTTTCCTTTCGGATCATTCTTCCATTCGCCGCGCTTCGATTCCGTCCATTTCTGACGCAAAAAAGGGCGCGCCACCGTCTCATACGCCGTTTCCGTATCCATCGGATTACCCGCCTGATGCTGGCGCAGCACGCGCATGATCGAAATTTCCGCCGCCTGACCCATCAGTCCCCAGCGATTATCCATTTTATTGAGCCGGTACGCTGTTTTCGTTTCCGGCGCGGCGTTGCGGTTCCAGCCGCCCCACATGCCGTATTTGCTCCAGTAGCGCCGCCGGCGGCATTCATCGAAATCCGCTGCGGCGCTGAACGACCACGAAAAGGTGTTTTTTAATTCGGCCATGCAGAAGACATTAGACTTTAGATCTTGGACTTTCGACTTTTTAATTATGCGAAACCGGCCGGAATTTAATGCGGTGCGGTCTGTCGGCCTCGTCGCCGAGCAGGCGGCGGCGCTGTTCATGATAGGCTTCATAGTTGCCTGCAAACCAGGTGACGTTACTGTCGCCCTCGAACGCAAGAATGTGCGTGGCAATGCGGTCGAGAAACCAGCGGTCGTGGCTGATAACCACCGCGCAGCCGCCGAAATTCAACAGCGCTTCTTCGAGCGCACGCAGTGTGGTTACGTCAAGGTCGTTCGTCGGTTCGTCGAGCAGCAGTAAATTGCCGGCGCGCTGCAAAAGTTTGGCGAGATGCACGCGGTTGCGTTCACCGCCGGAAAGCATGCCGACTTTTTTCTGCTGTTCGCCGCCTTTAAAATTAAATTTACCGCAATAGGCGCGTCCGTTCATGCGCTTGCCACCGAGATCAATCCAGTCGTTGCCGCTGCAGATTTCTTCGTAAACCGTTTTGTCGGGATTCAATTCGTCGCGCGACTGGTCGACATAAGAAATATGCACCGTCGGACCGATTTTCAATTCTCCGGCAGTCGGTTCTTCCTGTCCGGTGATCATACGAAAGAGTGTGGTTTTACCGGCGCCGTTGGCGCCGATGACGCCAACGATTCCGCCGGGCGGCAGATCAAAGTTCACATTTTCCATGATAATGCGGTCGCCGTAGTTTTTGGTTAATCCTTCGGCACGCACCACGAGATTGCCGAGCCGCTCGCCCGCCGGAATCTGAATTTCAACACTGTCTTCGCGCGTATCAATTTCCTGCGCCGCCAGCGTTTCATAGTTTTTCAGGCGCGCCTGACTCTTCGCACGGCGGCCGGACGGATTGGCGCGCACCCATTCCAGTTCGCGCTGCAGCAGTTTACTGCGCGACACGGCCTGTTTGTTCTGCGCGGCGAGCAGCGCCTGTTTCTGTTCGAGCCATGCTTCGTAATTGCCTTTGTACGGATAGGCGCGGCCGGCATCGAGTTCGAGAATCCATTCCGTCACGTTATTGAGAAAATAGCGGTCGTGCGTAATTACAATCAGTGTGCCGGCGAAGCGTTTCAGATATTCTTCCAGCCACGCGACCGATTCCGCATCGAGATGGTTGGTCGGTTCGTCGAGCAGGAGAACGTCCGGGTTTGAAATCAATAACCGGCAAAGCGCGACACGCCGCTTTTCGCCGCCGGAAAGTTTTTCAACGGAGTTGTCGCCGGACGGCAGACGCAATGCATCCATCGCCATTTCAACATTATGGTCGAGGCTCCATAAATCCTGCGTATCAATTTTATCCTGCAGTTCGCCGAGTTCGTCATTCAGTTTGTCGCTCTCTTCGTCCGCAAGATCGGTGGCGAGCAGATCGCAGATTTCATCGTAGCGGTCGAGAATGGCTTTGGCTTCGGCGACGCCCTCCATCACATTTCCCAGCACGGTTTTTGATGCATCGAGCTGCGGCTCCTGCGGCAGATAGCCGATGCGCGCATTTTTTGCGATTTGTACCTGACCCATATAATCGGTATCCACGCCCGCCATGATGCGCAGCAGCGACGATTTTCCGGCGCCGTTGCCGCCGATCACACCGATTTTTGCACCGAAGAAAAATGCCAGCATGACATCGTCCAGCACCATGGTTTTATTGTGCTGCTTCGTCAGATTCTGTAAATTATAAACATATTCACCCGCCATAAAAATCCTTTCAAAATGAACGCCGGAATCTAAAGAAATCGTGCCGGAATTTGAACTACGAAAAACACAAAATACACAAAAGGTGGAACGCGACCTCCGGCGCGTTTGAATTGGCGGCTAAATTTTTGTGTTCTTTGCGTTCTCCGGCAGTTAATAATTCTCCGAATGAGTACATCATTCCAGCTTGTTTCAAATTATCAGCCGACAGGCGATCAGCCGGCGGCGATTGAAGCGTTGTTGAAAGGTCTGGATTCGGGGCAGCGTTTTCAGACGCTGGAGGGTGTAACGGGTTCCGGCAAAACATTTACGATAGCAAATGTAATTGCACGACACAGCAAGCCGGTACTGGTAATGTCGCACAACAAAACGCTGGCAGCGCAGCTTTACGCCGAGTTGAAATCATTCTTTCCGCATAACGCCGTCGAATTTTTTATCAGTTATTATGATTATTATCAGCCGGAGGCATACATTCCGCAGACGGATACGTTTATCGAAAAAGATGCGTCGATTAATTCTGAAATTGAACGGCTGCGGCTGGCGGCAACCGACAGTCTGCTGAACCGCAAAGATGTCATTATCGTGGCGTCTGTCTCCTGTATTTACGGTTTGGGTTCGCCGGAAGATTATAAAAATATGATTGTTTCGGCGCGCAAAGGCGAGCAGTGCAATCGCGATGAACTTCTGCAGCAGCTTGTGACGGTGCAATATGAACGCAACGATTTTGAAACGCTGCCGGGAACATTCCGCGTGCGCGGCGACACGATTGATATTTTTCCATCGTACGCCGAATACGGTTTGCGCGTCGGATTCTTCGGCGATGAGATCGACAGCATTCAGCGCATTGATCCGCTCACCGGAAAAACAGAGGAAATGCTGAGCCGCGTGATGATTTCGCCGGCGCGGCACTTTGTGATGCCGTACGAAAAAATGGCGCCGGCGCTCGCGCGCATCCGTGAAGAACTCGATGAACGCGTCGCGCAGCTTGAAAAAGCGAACAAGCTGATTGAAGCGCAGCGCATCCGGATGCGCACCGAATATGACATCGAGATGATGAAAGAGATCGGCTATTGCGGCGGTATCGAAAATTATTCGCGTCATCTTTCCGGCCGTTCCGCCGGCGACCGCCCGGCATGTCTGCTCGATTATTTTCCGGCGGACTTTCTGACGATCATTGATGAATCGCACGCCACACTGCCGCAGATCCGCGGCATGTTTAACGGCGACCGCGCGCGCAAATTAACGCTCGTTGAGCACGGATTCCGGTTGCCGTCGGCGCTCGATAACCGTCCGCTTGAGTTTAACGAATTTATGGATGTCACCGGTCAGATGATTTTCACTACTGCCACACCGGGACCGTACGAAACTGAACACGGAGGGAAGCCGGTGGAGCAGGTGATCCGGCCGACCGGCATTGTCGATCCACCGGTGGAAATCCGTCCGCTGAAAGGACAGATCGATGATGTGATGGAAGAAATCCGCGCGCGGGCTGAACGCGGTGAGCGCACGCTGGTAACAACGCTGACCAAACGCACCGCCGAAGATTTAACCGGCTATCTGAAAAAAACCGGACTGCGCGTGCAATATCTGCATTCCGAAATTGACGCGATTGAACGCGTTGAAATTCTGCGCAGTCTGCGCAAGGCGGAGTTCGACTGTCTGATTGGAATTAACCTGCTGCGTGAAGGGCTCGACCTGCCGGAAGTTTCGCTGGTGGCAATTCTCGATGCCGATAAAGAAGGATTTTTGCGTTCCGAAACATCGCTCATTCAAACCGCCGGACGCGCGGCACGGCATATTGACGGCAAAGTCATTATGTATGCCGATCAGATCACCGGCTCAATGCGCCGGATGATTGACGTCACCGAACATCGCCGGAAAAAGCAGATCGCCTATAACGAAGAGCACGGGATCATACCGCAGGCGATCCAGAAAGAAATTCAGGAAAGCCTGGCGCATCTCAAAAAAGATGCCGAGGATACGGAAGAGTGGGTGCTGCGTGAAACCGGCGAAGATTACGACATTAATCAGACCATCATGGAGCTTGAGCGCGAAATGCTCGGCGCCGCTGAAAAACTCGAATTTGAACGCGCCGCCCTGCTCCGCGATCAGCTTTACGAACTCCGCGAAGCCGCTTCGCCCGCTGTTCCGGGGCCGAAAGAGAAAATTTCCTATGTCGGACGCAAATTGAGGAAGCGCCGGAAAATGTGACCGATTGTAAAAGCAAGTGTCCGGTTCCGGCTGGCACCTGTTTTTATAATTTGCCGCGTTGTTATGTTTTTACGGCGATTTCTCTCCGGCGCTTTACACCCACGTTTTTTAACCTTTTGGTGTGCGGGCGCGATTGACATGGTTGAGATATTCGCTGATGCCGTCGGCGATGCCGCGTGCAATTTTATCACGTCCGGCGGCTTCAATTACGACGGCTTCTTCCCGCGCATTGCTCAGAAAGGCGATTTCAACAAGCGCCGCCGGACACGGCGCGTCTTTAATTACCTGAAACCGCGCGCGTTTAACACCGCGGTCAGTGCGCGCAGTGGTGCGAACTAAATGTTTCTGAATCGCGAATCCAAGCGCCATGTTGGCGGCGTCGAAATGATTGCCCGGATTTTTTGCAGTTGATGCGGCGCCTTTGCCGAACGAGTTATGACTGTAGCGTCCGGGCAGTGAGAGCACGAATGTTTCAATGCCGTTAGCGCTGCGGTCGGCGGCGGAGTTGGCATGAATGCTGACGAAAAGATCGCCTTGCAAGGTGGATGCAAGTTTTGTGCGCGCCGGCAGAGACAGATCTTTATCTTCAGAGCGGGTGAGGACGACGTTGATGCCGCGGCTTTGCAAAATGGTCCGCACGCGCCTGGTGACGTCAAGCGTCAGCCGTTTTTCCTGTACATTGCGCGGACTGACGGCGCCGTTGTCTTTGCCGCCGTGTCCGGCATCAAGTACGACGGTGCGGTTTCCGGCGCGTCCGAGATGCTCATAAGGCCGCAGCGCCGGTTCAACGGTTTGGTTGAAGTCGAGTTCTTCAATGGTGAACTGCCAGCCGATTTTTTTGACAGGACTGCTGAGCCAGACGAGCGTGCCATTGATCCAGCAGCGCCGGCCGGTGGTTTCAAATTCGACAGTGTGCCATTTATTCGTGAGGTGCATCCGGTCTTTTGCCGGCGCGGATACAGTCATACCGTAATAAGCCGCGATGGTATTGAGTGCAACATAGTTTCTGCCGTCGAATGGAATGGTACGGATCGCGGCGCCTGCTGAAATGGAAATTCCGGCGCAGATAAACGAAATTAAAATGGCGCGCCGGAAAATCATTATTTAATACGGCTTCTGGTCGCCGGTCATGAGCAGATAACGGCGCACGTCACCGGTGGCGGGTTTGTCGACGACCTCAATCTGTTTGCCGGTGCCTTGAATGCGGTCAGCCTGCGGCAGCGGTTTCCAATCGGGTCTTTGGTTACGCGGCGCATCGGTATAGAAAATAGTATAAATCTGATTTGGCGCGGAGTTCCAGCTGATGGACATCTGCCCGCCGGCATACGCGGTAGAAAAGCGCGGCGAAACGGTGTCAATATTTACCACCGGCGGCTTGGATGCACAGCCGGCGGCGAATAAAATCAGCAGCGGAAGAGCGGACAGTTTTTTCATTTCCAGAATTTCCACCAGGATGATTTTTTCGGCACGGACGGGTTGATGATGACGGCTTCGGGCATGTCACCGGTACCGAACGGATCGGCTTCAACTTCGGCCGGCGGCGGCGGTGCTTCAATGCCTTCGACCGCGGCGGTGTCGTCGCCGGCGGCCTCAATCAGAATAACGCGCGAATCTTCTTTCTCCTCAACTGCCGGTGCAGTCTCTTCTTCAAAGACAACCGGTTCAACCGGCGCCGGCGAAACAATGTTCAGCGAGTTCCAGTATTCTTTGTCGAGTTCATCATTGCGGCTATTGTAACGGCTCAGGTCTTTGGCCTGATAGTGCCACCACGGAACATTGACGAGACCGGGGTTGATGTCCTCAATTTCCATCCGGTACGCTTTGGCATAAAGTTTCCAGGTGCGATAGGAGAAATTGAGGTTCAGTCCGGCGAGATGCAGCATAACGCGCGGATCGGTGGACGAGATTTTATAACCTTCCGGACACCATGATCCGTCGGGAATCATCTCTTGCGGCACCGGCATTCCGGCGCTTTCAACCAGAATACAGCGCACCGGCGGACGGGTGAAAAAGTTGCCGATCTTATAATCTTCATAGCGGATACCGACCCACTTTTCGCCGGTCCAGCCGTGAATTTCAAGCTCGCTGCCGGTTTGTTTATAGGTCACGAGCAGCGTCGGATAATTCAATGCAATATCCTGACCGACACGCACCGGCACCGGTTCGCGCGGCACGATCAACATGATAATTTCGTCAGCCTGGCGCGCGCAAGCGTTCAGTGCGGCGGCAATAACAACAAACAGTAAAGCTGTTTTTTTAAACATAACGGTCTCCTATTTCAAAATCCGGTATAGCATAAACCGCCGGCGGCAGATTTTACAAACGCAAACTTTTCCTCTTCGGGATTGAAACTCCGGTGAATTGCAGGAATCCTAGCCTGATTATGCGCGCAGTCAAATCCCAAGCTGAAAAAAACCAGCACATTCCGGCAATACAAAGAGCAGTGAAACGCCGGCTGCTGCCGTGGTTTGCAGCACATGCGCGGGATCTGCCGTGGCGTAAAAACCGCACGCTCTACCGGGTCTGGGTTGCTGAAGTTATGCTGCAGCAGACGCGCGTCGACACCGTGATCGACTATTACCGGCGCTGGATGAAAACCTTTCCGTCGTGGCGCGCGCTCGCCGGCGCGCAGCAGGATGCTGTTCTAAAACAGTGGGAAGGACTCGGCTATTACAGCCGTGCGCGCAATTTGCACGCGGCGGCGAAAATGATTGTTGCATGTAGACGCGATGCCTTCGTCGCGTCTGATGATATTGAGAAAGCATTAAAAAAATTTCCCGGTATCGGCAGCTATACTGCCGCCGCCATTGCCAGCCTGGTGTTTAATATCGATGCGGCGGTGGTGGACGGCAACGTCATTCGCGTTATCAGCCGGCTCTTCGCACTCTCCAGCGATCCGAAAACCGGCGCCGGTGCAAAACAGATTCAAGCACTCGCCGATGCCATGCTTGTAAAAGGCCGCGCCGGAAATTTTAACGAAGCAATGATGGAACTTGGCGCGACCGTCTGCCTGCCGAAAAATCCGGTGTGCGGCGCATGTCCAATGAATACTGTTTGCATTGCGCGCAACACAAACGCCGTCGAAAAATTCCCGGCATTCAGGAAAAAGAAAAAAATTCCGCACATCATCGTCGGTGCCGCCATCACACTGCGCCGGAAAAATGAAGTGCTCATTGCGCAGCGGCGTGCCGGCGGTATGCTCGCCGGACTGTGGGAATTTCCTGGCGGCAAACAGGAGCCCGGTGAAAGTATCGAAGAGTGCATTGTACGTGAACTCAAAGAAGAGCTCGGCATTACAGTTGCACCCTGCGAATTTTTTATGACGGTCACCCACACCTACAGCCATTTTAAAATGACCATGCACGTTTATAAAATGCGCCTTGTCGCCGGACGCCCGCGTGCGCTTCATTGCGCCGGTTTTGCCTGGGTAAAAATCGCCGGTCTCCGCAACTATGCATTTTCCAAAGCCGATCTGCGCGTTGTGCAAAAACTGCAGGCAATGTAAAATAGATGATTTCCCCCTGTAGTTACCGGAATTTTTAAAGCAAGGAGACCGCGTCAACATCCACTGTAACTTTGACGGTTTTCGGCAGCTTCATCATACCGAAGGCGGCGCGGATAGCGGTGCTCAGCGTTTTGGTATGCGCCGCACGCAGCAGAATCTGCCAGCGGTATTCGCCGCGAATGCGCGCGATCGGCGCCGGCATTGCCGGAGAAAGAATAACAGTTGCGCCGGCGCATTGTTCGACGCCGGCGAAAAATTTTTCAGCCATGCCGCCGGTCTGCAGATTGTCTTTGCCGCGAAATGTGATGCATACCAAACGGGTGTACGGCGGATAGCCGAGCTCCTGGCGGAATGAAAATTCCTGATCGCAAAAACCGGCGAAGTCCATGCGCTGCGCCGCCTGAATTGCCGGATGGTGCGGCGTATAGGTTTGCACGATCACTTCGCCGGCGGTTTCTCCGCGCCCGGCACGGCCGGCAACCTGCGTCAGTAGTTGAAACACACGCTCGCCGGCGCGAAAGTCCGCCATGTGCAGGGCGTGATCCGGGTTGACCACGCCGACGAGTGTGACGTTCGGGAAATCGAGCCCTTTTGCAATCATCTGTGTCCCGACGAGAATATCAATTTTTCCGGTACGGAATTTTCCCAGCACATCGCGGTACGCATTTTTCCGGCGCATTGTATCCGAATCCATCCGCTGAATCCGTGCTTTAGGGAACAGCGCCGTCACCACCTCTTCAATTTTTTCGGTGCCGGCGCCGGAATATTTAAACTGCAGCGATGCGCACGCCGGACATTTTTCTGGCACCGGAATTTCATCGCCGCAAAAATGACACACCAGCCGACCGCGTGCTTTGTGAAACGTCAGCCCGACACTGCACTGCGAACACTCTGCGGTATAACCGCAGTCGGGACAGGTGAGTGACGACGAAAAGCCGCGCCGGTTCATAAAAATCATTGTCTGCTCCGCGCGGTTCAACCGTGTGCGGATGGCTTCAACCAGTTCGCGTGAAAACAGATGCGGTTTGCCTTCGCGCTGCGCTTCAATGCGCATATCCACAATCTGCATCAGCGGCATCTGCCGGTCGTCCACGCGCTGCGGCATGTCGACATAACGGTATTTTCCGCTCTTCGCATTCGCGTACGACTCCAGCGCCGGCGTCGCCGAACCGAGCACCACCGCGCACTTTTCCATTCGTCCGCGCATCACCGCCGTATCGCGCGCGCTGTACCGCGGCGCTTCATCCTGCTTATAGGTCGGCTCGTGTTCTTCATCGACGACAATCAACCCGGGATTTTCCACCGGCGCAAACAGCGCCGACCGCGCGCCGACCACAATCTTCGCTTCACCGGCGCGAATCCGATGCCATTCGTCATAACGCTCGCCGTCCGACAATGAACTGTGCAGCACTGCAATCTTTTCCGGCGCATCCGCAAACCGCGCGCGGAACCGGTCCACTGTCTGCGGCGTCAGTGCAATTTCCGGCACCAGTACAATCGCGCCTTTGCCCTGTTCCAGCGCGCGCGCGATCGCCTGTAAATACACTTCCGTTTTCCCTGAACCCGTTACACCGTGCAGTAGAATCACCGGCGGCTCCGGTTCATCCATTGCTGCAGTAATCTGATTCAGCGCCGCCGCCTGCTGCGGCATTAAATCGAACGGTTCTGTTTTCAGCAAATGAATTCCGGCGTGCGGATCACGGTATACCGCTTCACTTGAAATCAAAACCATGCCCTTTTTCTCCAGCGCTTTCACAGTCGCCGCCGAAACTCCCGCCCGTTCCGTTAATTCAGTCAGCAGCAGCGCGCCGGAATTCTTGAGGACGTCGACGACGGATTGCTGCTTGGCTGTTAGCTTCAAATTTTCATTTGCAGAAAAAGTAGACGCGGCGCCCCCGCCGCGTTCCGCATTCGCACAGAAAACACTGAACGTTCCTGCCGGCAGATTTTTCGGATTATTAAGAATGTACTCACGAAACTTTGATAAACTTTCCGGTGATCGCACAATGTGATCAAATGATTCTTTCTGCCAAAGGTTTCTTTGTTGTGCAGAACACAAAGTAGACGCGGCGCCCCCGCCGCGTTCACACACATTACGCGGCGGGGGCGCCGCGTCTACTTTACCAATCATATGAGAAGAAACCGATTTCCACTGTTGAATGATCGAAGACAGTGTATTGTCGCCGCGCGGCGCAACGAGGACATGAACATGATTCGGCATGATTACATAACTGTCGATTCGATACCGCTCACCGTCAAACGCCTGCATTGTTTCTTCAAGAATCTGCCGGTTTTTTGCGTCAGAAAAAATACAGCTTCCGGTGCCGGAATTCAGCCATTTTTCAAACGGTGCTGAAAAACGCCGGTGATACTCTTCGTGCCATTCGTCTGCAGAAAAAGCAGACGCGACGTCTCTGGTGCGTTCCGTCGTTTTTGGTTCAGGATTTTCTTCCAGCCATTCGTCGCGCTCGCGCCGCCACTGTACCAGTTTTTCCTGTGGTACAGAATCCGCAAGCCGGAACGTTACAAAATACATGGTTCCGTCCTGCCGCCAGTGCGGAAGATTGCCGCCGGACAAATAAGATACAGGTACAGAAGAATCAAAATAATTTGTTTGGACGTGCGTGGAGCGCGACGGGGACGTTGCGTCTACTTTTCCGATCAACGAAACCGTTAACTGCTTTTTTTCGCCTTCGGACTTCCGCCGGACGACAGCCGGCAGAACGGAACGAACACACGTTTCGAACGGCGCGAGATAGTAGGTGCTCATCCAGCGCGCGAGATCCATAACGACCGGCGTGATGAGCGATGTTTCGCCGAGCACTTTTTCGATCGGCTTCAGTTCTTTAAGATCAGATTTTTCGGCGAACCCGACGACAAATCCAGTGACGTTCCGGCTGCCGAACGGCACCTCCACGCGCGAGCCGATTTCAACCGCCGGTTGCAGTGCTGCCGGAATCAGATAATCGAATTCCCGGTCCAGACTGAGATCAACGGCGACTTTGGCGATGCGGTTCATTCCCCGATAATTTTCACAAGGACACGTTTTTCGCGCAGGCCGTCATATTCGCCGTAAAAAATCTGTTCCCACGGACCAAAGTCGAGTTTTCCGGCAGTGACGGCGCAAACGGCCTCGCGCCCCATGAGCTGGCGTTTCAAATGCGCGTCGGCGTTATCTTCAAATCCGTTATGCGCGTACTGACTGTGCGGTTTTTCCGGCGCGAGTTTTTCGAGCCATTGTTCGAAATCGCCGTGCAGTCCGCTTTCATCGTCGTTAATAAAAACACTGGCAGTAATGTGCATCGCGTTAACAAGACACAAGCCTTCTTTAATTCCGCTCTCGCGCAAACATTCATTTACGTCCGGTGTGATGTTTATATACGCGCGCCGGCGCGGCGCTTTAATCCAAAGTTCTTTCCGGTATGACTTCATAGGACTCCCGAATTTTGAATGTCGAATATCGAACAAGGAATTTCGAAATCCGTTAATTCGATATTCATTATTCTACATTCCCCGGTTCAACTCTCACCGCATCTTTCCACAGTTTTTCAAGATCGTAGAAACTGCGCATTTCATCGCTGAAAATGTGAATCATCACGCCGTCGTAATCAACAATCGCCCAGCCGGATTCCGGCGTACCGGCGGCGCGCCAGCCTTCGTACTGTTCATTTTTGAACAGACGCTGCAGTCCGTCGCTCAGCGCTTTCAGATGCGGTTTGTTGGCGGCGGAGGCGACAACAAAATAGTCGGCGATGTTAGCGACTGCACGCAAATCAAGTATGACAATATCTTTGGCGTTTTTTTCGTCCAGAAATTTTATGGATTTCCCGATCACTTCAGGAAGTGCTTCACTCATTAAATTTTTTCCTTTCTCCCTATATAAATGATGAGTGTCAATATAGCGCTCTACTGCTGCCGGAACAAGCCCGCGAATATTTTTGCCCGCCGCCAGCCGATGCCGGATGTCCGACGATGAAACATCGATTTTGTGAATAGCAATAACGCGCCCCAGCAGCCGCTGCTTCCATTCGCCGGTTAATTGAATTTGCGCCGCAATTTCAGCTGCATTGTCACCGCCGCGCGCGAACGGAACAATAGTGCAGATTTTAAGCAGTTCTTCTATGCGATACCACCGATGCAGTTCGGCGAGCGAATCAAGCCCAATGATGAAAAAAAATTGCGCTGCGGAATTTTCTGTACGCAGTTGTGTGATGGTATCGAATGTATACGAAACTCCGCCGCGCCGGAGTTCCAGCCCGGAAACCTCGAATACCGGATTTCCGCCGGCAGCAAGTTCCAGCATTGCAAACCGGTGTTCATCTCCGGCGAGCGTGCGGTCCGGCTTATGCGGCGACATTGCCGCCGGCATAAAAATCAGCCGGTCCAGACCAAGCTGCTCTACGGCATCCTGCGCGACCGTTATATGCCCGCAGTGCACCGGATCAAATGATCCGCCGAAAACGCCGATGCACAATGGATCATTGACGATTGACGATTGACGATTGTTTTCTTTCATTTCAAATTTTTTCAACCGCCGGACACCATGGACTTAGGAAAATTCTGTGAATCCTGTCAGAACTCTTATGTCGTTTTGGTTTCTTCATCTGTTTTCATCTGCATTGCCCGTGGTTGAAGCCGGCGTTTTAATCTGTTTTGCGGCGCGGCGCGAACAAAATAAATTTTTGATCCCGGAATTCGCTGCCGGGGTTCTAGAGCGTATTAAGAAAAATTATAGCCACAAAAAACACAAAAACACACAAAAGTGTAATGTATCGCGGCATCTTTGCCTGTCTTGGGAAATCCGCAGATAACGTAGATGAACGCAGATATTTAAACCAGGGGATACACAACACACACGGAAGTTTTGCAGAAAGCATCAGGCATTCAGGGATTAGCAGAGAGGCAGAGTCGTAGACGCGGCGCCCTCGCCGCGTTCCGTGTTCAGGGTTTTCAGTTTACAGTTGGGAGTTGAAAAGTTCTCAGTGCGCTCTGCGGTTTATCAATCATTCGGCCCGTAATTATTTTGCGATTGTTGCG